>JANODW010000620.1:0-1858 GCA_031412875.1 Pirellula sp.
GTTAACTTCACCGGCAAGCAGACGAAGGCGACCCCGGCAAGCAGGAACAGGCCAAGCCAAAACGTGGTGGCCAAAATGGTCACGAAGGCGACGATCTCGAGCAGCGAGAAGCCCCACGTGGAATACAACCGATAGCGGACGGCATTGCCGCCAAGCAACCAGCCCAGCACGTTTCCATACGAATAGCCAACGATCGCCCCTGTCATCACTTTGGACATGGGCAGCGTTTTTTTCAAGTGCCGGACAGCGATCCAATCGTAGCCGGTCAAAATCAGATAGTTGAGGGCGGTCAGCGCAACGGCCAGTAAGATTTGCCAGTAGGGCACATTGGAAATCCCTTCCTGCACCTTCTCAAGCGTGACGTTTGCTTTTTGAAGTTTCCATTTTACCAGGAAAAAAGCGACCAACATGATCGCAATGATAGCTGTGATTTTGGCGGACTCACCCAATCGGCTGACAATTTGAGAGCCCGGATTTGCGTTCGGTCGCTCGGTCGCAGCCGGCTTCGCCTCTTGGGGGGTGGGGGAGGATGGTGGATGGGAGTTCAAGTAATTTGCCTAGTGAGCTGGAAGTGCTTGCAGTCGCCTTGAGGCTCGCAAGAGTTGAATGGGTTGAACGGGTTTAACGGTAAGCTACGCAAATTGCGTCGTGTTTGGTAGCCCTATGCGAAAACTACGATTCTAACGGTTTTTCAAGCCGATACGCAAATGACGGCGTCAATTTGACGAAACCTCAAACATGCTTTTGGAACCGTAGTGCAATGAATCTTCTTCACCATAGTCTATCGGTCGGATTGGGGATTGGCCTTTTGGCAAGTGCTGCTTTTGGTCAAAACGCCTCCGACATCCTAGTTCCCGGGACAGGCGTCCAGCTTACCCAAGTGGGCGACGATTTCGAGGATGAAGCTTGGGAGTTTATTCCCAACAACCCCAAGAGCTCCGAAGATATCGACGAAAAACAACGGATGCCTATGGGGAAATCGTCCAATGGACGCTGGTACGAAGGTGCCAAACGGGGACACCCCGATGTGGTCAAGCGGGTTCCAACTCCACCCGGCGGCCTGCCTGGCAGCGAAGCGTCGCTATTGCTGAAGTCCCTGCAAACAGGGATTCCCAAGGCTCCGAGTTTTACGATGCATCAAGATGACTTCATTTGCAACGTGCAGTACCGACTCGGTGGAACCGTCAAAGTGGATCAATCTCCAAGCATGACCACTCGCGTTTATCTGCCACCGATGGACCAATGGGAAAAACGAAACGGACCGCACTTCGCATTTCGAGCCGCTGTCGAAACAACCATCCAAGAAACCAAATCGAAATTCCTGTTCGCGTCCAAGCAGGAAAAGGACGAGATCTATTGGCCCGGTCTCTTCATTCTCAAAGCTTCCCGCACCGAGAATGGCAAAAACGTTTCGTATGCCCACTTCCGAATCCGAGCAGACAAACGCGGCGGAGACTTCATGGGCCCCGAGATCAAAACCATGGGATGGTGGACGCTCGGCATTTCGTTTACCCCCGATGGACTCACTCACTACTTCGCCAAACCCGGGGTCGAGGAACTGACCCGCGACGATTACTTGGCGACCGCGATGCCCTATGGTTATCGCTGCGAAGAGGTCCGCTCGTTCTTCTACAATGTTGTCAACAGCGACAACGGTCGGGACTGGTCGACCGATTGGATCATCGACGATCCCAAGTTCTACGTATCCAAGTCCTCACGCTTTGTATCCAAAAAATAGTTAGAAATCCCCGTAGTTTGGGACCATTGTCCCGAACGGACAACCAACAAACAAACGGACGGGACAAAGGTCCCAGGGCTTTTAACATGTTTATCCTCTCAGAGCCAGCAGCTTGGCGAC
>JANODW010000621.1:0-3932 GCA_031412875.1 Pirellula sp.
AGCGGCGACTTGGGTGCAGCCCCGGACACCACGACGCAACCTGGCATCCAGGGATTTGTTTGGGCCGATAGCAACAGCAACAACGCATGGGGCTCCGAGGAGTCCGGTTTGGCGGGAGCATCGGTCACGATAGTCGACGGCAGCAACCGACCCGTCGTGTTTCAAACCATCGTGGAGCCAGACAACTTTGTGTCGGGGATGTTTAACAATCCCGTCAGCGGAGTTCGAATCGATGCCATTGGAGAAAACACTTCTGGCACGATTGGAATCTTTGAAGATCCGGGCGCGTCGACTGGCGTGAAGCTCTTTAAGCCGTTCAGTTTCTCGGCGGGCAATTATGTCGATGCGTTCCGCGGCAATAACCAACAGCTCCGTGCGCGTTTCGACAACCCAACATCCTACGTGTCGGTGGATGCGAAAGCGATCCAGGACGATACCGACGTGCGGATCGAAGCGTTTGCAGCGGATGGAACCCTTCTAAAACGCGTTGAGAAAAAGGGGCTGCTCAACGGCCAAAAGATAACGCTTGAAATCGGAACGAGCGGTGCGCAAATCGCCTCTGTCGTTGTGCGCGGCTTTGACGATTCGTTTATCAAGCTAGACAACCTGCGATTTGGTCCAAAAAACTCGGCGGTGACCGCCAGCGACGGCAGCTACCTTTTCCCGCACTTGCCCGCAGGCACGTACAATCTGCTTGTCCAACCCAACGGGCCAGGTTACATCAATACCAACCCCGCGACGGGCATCCAAACCGTGGTGCTTGCCAACAACGCAACTCTGTCGCATGTCGACTTTGGCCTCAAGCGAGAAGCCAGCCCATGGCAAAATCAACTTCTCAATGAGGACGTTGACCAAAGCGGATTCGTGAACCCGCTCGATGTCTTGGTGCTGATCAACGAGATCAACCGCGCTGGATCGCGAGGGCTAGACGGATCGGGCTTGAGCACGCCACCGTTTGTGGACGTCAATGGCGATCGCTCGATCGGCCCCATCGATGTTCTTCAAGTTATCAACTACATCAATCGCAATGCATCGAGCGGTGGGGGAGAAGGCGAAACCGCCTTGGGCGTAGCCAGCCCTGCCCCATCGACTCCCGCCCCCTTTCCTTCGTTCATTACCGACCTCATTGCGGCAGAGCCCACGACGAGAATCGTATTCAGTTCGGACTCCGTCGGTCGCCTTCTTTCCAGCGGTCCGGAAAAATGCGGCTGCCCGGGATGCTCATCCTTTGCCCCCAGTGGCGAGTCCAGTCCAGCATTAGCCGACATTGCGTCCGCCAACGTGGCGGATGCGACGATTGCTCGACGTCGATCAGCAATCGCTGGCAACCCTCTTCCGTATGCTCTCGCGGATACGCCTCTGGAAAGCCTGGATGATTATCTTTCGCGTTACTAGACAGGGCACGGCGTAGCCAATTACTTGGCAGCCGCTTTCAGTTCCATGAATCGTTGACGCATTTCCTTGAGTTGAGCGGCATGCTCGGGGACAGCCACCAAATCCGTTTCCTCGAGCGGGTCGTTTTTCAAATCAAAGAGTTGTTCGTATTTGAAATCGGGCCAGTAAAAGTATTTCCAGTCTTTTCGGACCAGCGCTTCGGAGGAGGGGATAAACTCCATGTTCTTGATAGTTGCATGTTCGTAAAAGAACTCTTCTCGCCAGTCGCTTGCAGGGGGGCCTGAATAGAACGGGGCAAAGTCTCGGCCCTGCATGCCCGGCGGAATCGCTACGTTTGCTGCTGCCAAGATCGTCGGAGCCAGATCGACGTTGAGAGTCATGGGATCGAGCGTTTTCCCGGCAACGTCTCGCTGGATGCGAGGGTCATGGACAATGAGTGGTACTCGAATGCTTTCTTGATGGGGATACCATTTGTCCGCAAGGCCATGCTCGGCATGGAAGTAACCGTTGTCCGTTGTGAAGATGACAAGGGTGTTGTCGTACACACCTTGGGACTTGAGTTCTGCGATGACTCTGCCGCAGGTAGCGTCGACCTCGGTTGCGAGTCGGTAGTAATTCTTCATGTACTCCTGATACCGTTCCGGCGTATCGAATCGCCAGCGCCAACGGTTTCGTCCTTCGTTCTTTTCATTGGCTAGGAACGGTGGAAGTTTTCGAAAGGACTCGTCCGACGACGTTTTCGGGACCGGGATGGAGATGCCTTGGTAGAGCGACATGCTTTGCGGCTGAGGCAGGTATTGTTTAGGGTTTCCATCCTCGGCATGGGTCGCAAAAAAAGCCAATGTCATACAAAATGGCTTTTCCGCGGGTCGGGACCGCAAGAACTCCATGGCATCGTTTTCGTTCCTTTGCGTCACATGGATCTCGGTTCCATCTTTTTGTTTCATCCAATGGGTGCCAGCGTAGGACTTGGCAAAGTCGAAGTGTTCTGCTGGGAACTTTCCGTTGTGCCATTTGCCGATATGCCCGACGTAATAGCCGTTTTTCCTAAGCACCCCCGGATAGGTTTCGGACCAAGGTGTTTTAAAGGCCTCGAATGCTTTATTGCCGTGCCGGGACATCCACTGGCCGGTAAAAAGCGTTGCTCGGCTCACACCGCAGATGGAGGTCGTGACGTAGTTATGTGTAAAGCGAACACCTTCGCTGGCGAGCGCGTCCAAGTGTGGAGTTTTAACCACAGGATTTCCGGCGCAGCCAAGCGTATCGTGTCGCCAATCGTCCGCAAACAGAACAACAATGTTCAGCGGCTTTGCCTGGTCCCCCATCGCGATGGGGCGCACATTCGTTACCAGCAATAGAAGGACGAAGCAGCAGGGTTTCAGGAGAACCATCGGCCAACACGCGATGCGTTGGCGGGTGTCGTTAGGCAATCGAATCATGGTGCAGCGATCTCATAAAGCGTGTCATTCCCAGTCGAGCGGTTTGAGCCAGGTTTCTCGTAGGGATCGCCAAGGTTTGTCGATGAGGATTTGTTGGTCGCATTGGACAACCACGCGATCATGGGCGGCAACTGCGCCCAATTTGAAACAGGGCAACCCCTGCATGGCTGTTTCAAAATTTTGGGTGAGCGACGACGGCACTTCGCAAAGCAGTCGGCTATTGGATTCGGAGAACAGTGCGACCTCGCGATCGACGAAGCTCGCTTGTCTCATTTGGGAAATATCGATCGCGACCCCCAGTTCCCCTGCGAAAGACATTTCGGAAAGGGATACGGCCAACCCGCCTTCGCTCAAATCGTGGCAGGCGACGATCCATTTGTTTTTGATGGCCGAATGAATGGCGCGGTAGCTGCGCATCGCGAGAGCGGCATCCACCGTCGGCACCTTGCCACCGCGTTGATTCCAGACAAGAGCAGCGTACGAGCCTGCCAGTTCATCGCGTGTCACTCCGATCAGGTAGATGGCATTGCCAGCACGTTTCAAGTCCATGGTGACAGCTTGTCGGCAGTCGTCGATTTGGCCCATAGCGCTGATCAGCAACGAGCAAGGGATCGCGATGGTCTTTTTTTCGCCCTGGCTGTTGAACCACGTGAACTCATTGTTGAGGCTATCTTTGCCGCTGATGAAGGGGGTCTTCCATTGGATGGCGAGATCATGGCACGCGATGGCTGCCCGGACGAGTGTCCCCAGTGTTTCCGGCCGTTCCGTATTGCCCCAACAGAAGTTATCCAGGATAGCCAATCGGCTTGGGTCCGCTCCCACAGCGACGGCGTTCCGCACCGCTTCGTCGATCGCAGAGGTGGCCATGTGGTACGGGTCGTAGTCTCCTAAGCGGGGATTCATCCCGCAGGAGAGAACAAGTCCACGTTGGCTGTTGAGTTTAGGGCGAACAATTGCAGCGTCGCTCGGACCATTGCAACTCGGTCCGACGAGCGGTTTGACCACGCTGCCCGCTTGAACCTCATGGTCGTATTGGCGAATGATCCAATGCTTGCTGGCAACGTTGGGATTCGACAAGATTTTTTCGAGGGTGGATTC
>JANODW010000622.1:0-4512 GCA_031412875.1 Pirellula sp.
CCTTCCCCGTCGGAAGCGAACAGCAAATCCAACGGTTCCCAGTCCGACTCGGCGGGATCGGCTGTCGCGACTGCCAAAAAAATGAACTTCAAAGAAAAACAAGAGCGAGACAAATTGCCCATGCAGATCGAACAGTTGGAAGCCGAACAACGATCGATCCACGCAAAGATGGCGGAACCGGAGTACTTCAAAAAGGCCCAGTCGCAAATTGTTAAAGACCAGCGCAGGCTGAGCGAACTCGACGATCTGCTCGTCCAATCCTACGCGAGGCTCGAAGAGCTATTGTCGCGTGAAGCGTAAGCGGTGCGTGGATGGAGTCGCACCCGGCAGGTGCGACCTACGGTGCGACCTACAAACGGTGCGACCTACGGCCGCGATTTGCTATGTAGGTTTGCCGGCGTGCCCAGGATCTTCACGTTGTCCTTGGCGGATGGTGGTCCCTCCAACGTCAGCAACGCGAACAAATCGGCGAGTTCCTGCGCGGAGAGTTGTTTTTCGACCCCCTCGGGCATCAAGGACTTTTTATCCTGTTTGAATTCCTCGATTTCTTCCGAAGGAATGGTTTCGACTTTCCCTCCTTGCACTTTGATCACGGTTCGTTTGTCCGTCTTCTCAACTAAGAGACCGGTTACGACGGTCCCATCAACGGTTCGCAGGGTCACGCTCTTGTAAGCATCGCCGATGACCAAACTGGGATTGAATACGCTCACGAGCAATTGCTCGTAGGATCCTCGACCGTTTGCCGTGATATTGGGCCCAACCTCATTGCCGCGGCCATGCATGACGTGGCACTGCCCGCAAATACGATCGTAAACAGCGAGCCCGCGCTCGGCGTCTCCACGCGCGTCCCAACGCAGTGTGTTGCCCACCGACTTCACCACGTCTTCTCGGTCCTTCGTCGACTCGATATTGATCTTGCCCCAGATTTTGGCCACCGACGCTTGCACGGATGTGTTGGCCTCTGTGGCTAGCAGTCGGATGCGGTTGGGGCTGATTAGCTCCTTGCGGAGGTTGCCCTGTTCGATTTGCGATAGCAACGCTTGGGCGGTATCGACCCGACGGCACATCCGTTCCGCGATCGCAGCTTGCAACTCGCTTTTGAGGCTTGCGAGCGAAGCGATCAACTGCGAAATATCTTCTTGGGTGGCGTTCGCAATCCCGATGTCCAAAGCGGTATCGCGATAGTTGGCATCGATCGTTCGATTGGCCTTTAGGTCGTCGAGCACTTGGAGCAGTGCTTGGGACGCAACCTTGGGCTCCACCTGCACGACCGCTTGAAGCATCTGTCTCCGCAGCGATCCGTTGAGCGTGGGGCGAAGCACAATCGTGCGTGCCGTTTCAGCAGCGGTTGCATCCCCGCACAGCAGTCGGACCGAGAGGAGGCCTTTTTGCCAAGTGGTAAGGGTTTCGAGCGGGATGTCGCCCATCGAAGCGAACCCCTTTTTGTCGACGTTTGCTGCCAGCCATTGCTTCAGGATGGCGCTCAGGGCCACTCCCTTGATTTCTCCCGATCTAGCCTTGGACAGGAGAGATTCGAGTACTTCGGCCGACCGGTCCGAGTATTTTTCGCTGAGCCCGCTCGCGAGTTGCAAGACCGTACCGACCGCCCTTTTGCTGGATTCATCCTCGACACTTGATTTGACCTCCGCAACCAGACGGGACGCGATGCGAGCGGACATGTCCCTGAGCAAGTCGTCTTTGAGCTCGAGGCCTTGCATGACATTTGCGAGGAGAAGGGACTGCTGCTCAACAACATGCGGCTGCATGTTTTGCCAGACAACCCGCGGCAGAATCGGATCCTGGGAACTGTGCCGCAAAACATCGATTTGTTGTCGAACATTGTCCGCCGAAGCCGATTGCCCCATGGCTAGTTTGGGAGCAGCGATGGAGGCTTGCAGTCGAACCCGAGCGTCGGGATCGCCGGCAATCTTTTTCATTTTTTCCAATGTTGCAGGCTCTCGTGTGTTTTGGCGGCCCGCTATTCGGGCACCCCAAGCTCGCAGTTCCGGCTCACTCCGGTCCAACAATTGGTTTAAGAACGAGGAGGGCAAAGAACCGGAGCCAACGAGCGACCACAGCGCGTGCATCCGAGATTTGGTTGGCAGCTCCGAATGGAGCACCATCGCTTCGAGCCGTTTGGCACACGTCGCGTCGGTGGTCAAAACGCGGCGTTCCTGCAGTTTTAGTTGGGCGCGTTGCCGATTGAAGATGTTTTCGTCGGAAAGCAGTGATTCGAGTTCCGCATTGGCGAGTTTGGCGAAGTCTTTGACCTTCGCCGCCGGCCTTTTCTCGTAGACGATTCGGTAAAGGCGCCCGTGCCCGCGATCCACTCCTTTGGGATCCGCGTTGGCATCTTGATAGCAATGGTAACGGTCATACCAGTCCAACACGACCATGCAACCGTCGGGGCCAACCTTTTGAGCGACAGGCATAAACCAGACGTCGTTGGCGGTGATGAAGTCCGGTTCGCTGAAGCCTTGGTAGGTCGCACCCGCCCGTTCCACGCGATCGCAATTGAGGCATCCACCGTGGATATTTCCCATATAGAGCTTGTCGCGGTATTGCTTGGGATACGCGGGCGAATCGAAATACTCAATGCCACAGTACGCCGCCATTTGATGCTTGTGCTTGACAATCGATTCGGCAAACCAAGTATGGGGTGGGTAGGGTCCACCCTGCCTGAGGTAATAGGCCGACTCGGTTAAGTGCCAAAGGTGATCGATCACGCAAGCGCTGATGAACGCGCTCCCTTCGTGGTCGAAAGCCACTCCCCATGGATTGCTGGTCCCCTCGCAGAACAAATCAAATTTTTTGGTGATGGGGTCGATGCGAAAAAGGGCGCACGTAAAGTCAAATACGCGGCCGTCCTGCTTGATAACGGAGCGATTGAACACGCCGTTTAGTCCGTATAGGAAACCGTCTGGCCCCCAAGTCAATGCGTTGGGCAACTCGTGCGTGTCGTCTCGTCCGAATCCCGTGACAATGACGGTTTGTTTGTCGGCCACATCGTCGCCATTGGTGTCTTCCAGAAATAATAAATCCGGCGCGTTGGCAACCCAGACTCCACCGTGGCCCACCGCGATTCCTGAAGGGATGTTGAGGCCTTCTGCAAATACCTTGACCGTCTCGGCAACGCCGTCGCCATCTTTGTCTTCCAAGATTTTGATGCGATCGCGACCAGGCCCCGGTTCTCGACGAGGGTACTCAAAGCTCTCCGTGACGAAGATGCGCCCACGATCATCAAACGCCATCGCGACAGGATTCTGAAGATCGGGCTCAGACGCAACCAACTCCACACGGAATCCAGCCGGAACGGTCATCTTTGCAATCGCCGCCGCGGGCGACAACGGAGGACCCGGGGGCGAAGTCTGAGTTCGCGGAATAAAATCGTCCGGCAACGCGTTCGAAACAAACCCAACCAAAGCCGTCAACGCTATCAAGCCATTTAATCTATATCGCACTTCAAAATCCTTGAATCATCGGGGAGGAAACCGCTACGATTGTAACTCAAACGGAATGCCGAGTTGCAAAGGTGGGCGGGCAAGGGATCTGGCCACCGAACTTTTCGAGGCCTAGGCATTCCGTTTCTGGACGGAATTTTTAAAAAATTGGTATGGTAGTGACCTCCAAAGTCGAGTTCGTAACCCCAAGCACGCAAACGAGCATTTCAGAAAATGGCATCCGCATCTACCCAAGAGCACCGCAGAAAAGCGGCTCGACCGGTCACCGTATCGATCTTGACCGTCAGCGACTCCCGAACCTTGGAGGACGATCTTGGAGGCAAGTTGATAGAACAACTGATGGAATCAGCAGGCAACAAAGTGTTGCAACGATCCATCGTCGCGGATGAGATAAACGCCATTCAAAAGGCTGCTCGAGCCATGATCAATGCGCATGGCTGCGAAGCCCTACTGGTAACGGGAGGGACCGGATTGGCGGCCCGAGACTGTACCCCCGAAGCGATCGAGCCGCTCTACGATGCTCTCATCCCAGGCTATGGCGAGCTGTTCCGCATGCTCTCATTCGAGGAAATTGGCTCAGCATCAATGCTGAGCCGAGCAAGTGCAGGGCGCATGGGGACCAAGATTATTTTGACGATGCCAGGCTCCCCAGCAGGGGTTCGATTGGCGATGGAGCGTTTGATTGTGCCGGAGATCGCTCATCTGGTTCATCATGCCGGCAAGTAACCGGCGAAAGCATCCGAAAGCAGCCTAACGCGACAAAAAAAGCATCCAACTCTTTCGAAATGGATGCTTGGTTTCTAGTGCAAAATGCGAGGAAGGAATTTACTTCGGTGGCGTGAGCGCTGCTCCGCCGGTCGCTTTGCCTGGTCCTCCATCTGCGCCTGGAGCTCCTCGTCCTGGCTTGATGTCCGGGATGGACTCCGGTGGTGGTTGGTATTCTTTCGCACATCCCGCAAAGCACACGCTTGCCAAAATCGTTAGTACTGCAAATCGACGCATGGTTGTTCCATCCATTTCAAGTTTGTAGGTCAAATTTCCATCTCAAAAA
>JANODW010000623.1:0-2678 GCA_031412875.1 Pirellula sp.
CAAACCGGATTGAATCAACGGCACGATGTGGGCACACATCTGGATCCGTTCTGAAATCGTCCAATCTTTCTTTGCCATCAAAGAACTCCACCCATCCGAAAGTGGCGACGGATCGCGACCTCATCGAGGACACCGTTTTTCAAGTATTCCATGGCTAATTCTCGTAAGGTCCGCATCCCAGAGGAAACCGCTGCAGCCTCGATCGCCTCCGCCCCGTGGTCCTCGAGCACCGCGGCTCGCAATGCCGCATTCCATTTAGGGAGATGCTCTACCAAAAGGACACCATCTCGCTCGTTGCTTGAGGATGCGGCAGAACGCACTAGGCGTTGGGTCAAAAGAAAAAGGAGCGATGAAAGGATTTGGTGCCGGGGGACTTCCATGGCGATCAGACGTGCCAACGCATCGCCGACGGTTCGCGCATGCATCGTGGAGACGACGAGTTGCCCGGTTGCTGCCGCTTGAAAGACGACTTGGGCGGTTGCCGCATCGCGAATTTCCCCGATGAGCATGACCTCGGGATCTTGTCGGAGGATGGCCTTGAGGCCAGCACCCCAATCGTATCCGACACTCGGTTGGATTTGCGATTGCGAAACCCCATCGATCACTTGCTCGATGGGGTCTTCCAACGAAACGAGGCACCGACGCAGGGACGCATCGGCTTGAGAAAGTTTCTGCAATCCAGCGTACGCGGTTGTGGTTTTTCCAGAACCGGCTGGGCCGCAAATGAGCACAACGCCCGAGGGTGCATCGAGGGACTCCGCGAGTGGACTCAATACCTCGGCGGGCAATCCGAGATCTTCGAGTTGCCAGTGTTGCGATTGAGAAGTCGAGATTCGAATGACGAGTCGTTCGCCATGGAGAGTTGGCAGTGTGCCCACACGTGCATCGGACCCAGTGGCGAGTCTTAATCGGCCTTCTTGAGGGATATCGGTACGGTAGCTCAGCAAACCCGCCAACGACTTGATCCGAGCAATCACTTGAGAGTTATGACCGTATGCGATACTCGCAATGCGAGTCAGCGAACCCTTTGCCCGCATCCTCACCACCAATCCGTCTGGCAGCGAATCTAAATGCAAGTCGCTGGCGGCATTGTCTTTTGCGTAGGCAAGCAAGCGATCCACGATTTTGGCCGCATAGTCGTCCGACTTGGGATTGAGGTCTTGTAGCCAGTTTGGCAAAAGTTGTGGAGTCAACGGGAGCGTCTTTGGCCGAGCATTCACTTAATGGGTACGGAACCGTATATCGAGATTCGATAAGTATAGCCGCAGCGTCCGTCGATCGCACCTGTGGCAGGATTCGCGGCAACGCCTCCGGCATCTTTTATTCGCGAAAACGGTTCGTCACTTGCTGACGAGGTTTGGGTTATAGACGACCGGTTGATTCGGATCGAGTCGATAATAGCCGCCAAAAGGGGTCCGATGGATCCTCACATCGGTTAGGCCTTGATGGTACAAATCGACCAGGTTCAAGTCCGGCAGCGTACCTACCTTTTCTTGGTAGGCGGAAACTTTTTGGTTCAAGGTGGCGATGTTTGTTTGATCCACCCACATTTGGTAATTGCGATAGCAATAGTACCCCAGCAGCGTGTTCAACAAAACGGCAGTAGCGACACTTCCAACCCTCCACCAGGGCAGCCATTTCGACTGGATGGGGGGACGCAGTCCGAACGATTTGATCGATAGTTTCGAAGCGATCGATTTGACTTTACCGATAACCGACATGACTTGCTCGGACACTAGCCACTGAACGAAGAAAGCGAGACAGAAAAGAAACCGCTTTTGATAGGCTAGTTTTTGAATGGCCCCTTGGTAGCTGGTTTAGGTCCAATCCTGCCCCAAAGACGGAAGGTTGTCAGCGACTTTTCTGCTTTTAACGATTCTTCAGGATCTTTTGGATTTCAATCCAGCGTTTTGATAACTCGAGCTCAAAGCCGCGGTCGGTCGGTTGGTAGTACTGCCGATCGACCCCCAGATAATCTTGAGCGGCAACGCCTGCGGGGGCATCGTGGGAATACTCGTAGCCCTGGCCATGCCCAAACTGCTTGGAACCCTCGTAGTGGCCGTCTCGCAGATGCCTTGGGACCGGAATCACGGTCCCTTCTCGGACATCTTTTTGCGCCGCTCCGATGGCGGTGGTTGCCGAGTTGCTCTTGGGGGCAAGGGCCAAATAAATAACAACTTGGGAGAGGGTGAGTTGGCATTCAGGCAAACCCACGAACTCGCAAGCTTGCATACCGGCCACGGCCAATGGCAACGCATGCGGATCGGCATTTCCAACATCTTCACTGGCCAAGATGACCAATCGCCGGCAGAGGAATCGAATTTCCTCTCCGCTCTCAATCGCGCGCGACAACCAATAGAGAGCTGCATCCACGTCGGAGCCTCGAATGCTTTTGATCAAGGCGCTAGCCATATCATAGTGCTGCTCACCGGTAGGATCGAACTGGAGTACTTTTTTCTGCATGCTTTCGCGAACCAGCGCGACATCCAATACGATGGGCGAACTGCTCGAGGACAAAACAGCCAACTCCAAAGCGCCGAGCGCTCGCCGCGCATCTCCCTCGGCCATGGTCGCACATGCGAGCAGAGCGTCTGGATCCGCTTGAATGTTGAACATGCCCAATCCACGGGCGCGATCGTTGATAGCTCTTTCCAAAAGCAGCACGATTTCGGCCTCGG
>JANODW010000624.1:0-3005 GCA_031412875.1 Pirellula sp.
GTGATGATCCTGCCGCTGTCCTTTGAGCCAAGGGCTTTTCAAAAAGCTGCCTTCCTTAGGTGCGTCGACGCATGAATACCGATTCAAACAGTAAACCAGAACCCAATCCACCCTCTCGCGTGTTGTCCATCGATGCCTTGCGAGGCTTTGACATGTTTTGGATCGTGGGTGGAGGGGACTTCGTCAAGGTCCTGCTCGGCCTGAGCGGGTTGTCCTTTGCACCTGCTTTGAAACAGCAATTGGAGCATGTCAAATGGGAGGGGTTTCGGTTCTACGATTTGATCTTCCCACTTTTTCTCTTTTTGGTGGGGTGTGTGCTCCCCTATTCGTTGGACAAGCATCGCGGCAATCCCAAGGCGGTGTATTTTCGTATCGCGCGTAGAACACTGATGCTGGTGTTGCTGGGACTCATTTGCAATCGCGTGCTCGATTTCCAGTTTTCAGAATTGCGTACCGCCGGCGTCCTGCAACGCATCGGCATCTGCTATGGATTAGGAGCGATTCTCTGTGTGCATCTCCGCGTGCCCGGTCAAGCCATCGCGTTGGCCGCGATCTTATTGGGTTATTGGGCGATACTCACCTGGGTCCCAGTTCCTGGCGGAGTCGCTGGGGACTTGAGCCCCGAAGGGAACCTTTGTGGCTATTTGGACCGGAACTATTTGCCGAGCAAAATCAAGCAAGCGTATTATGGATTTGGGGATAACGAAGGACTGCTTTCTACACTTCCCGCCATCGGGACGGTACTTATCGGAGCGATTGCAGGCGCTTGGCTAAAATCCGGGGTGGGACCGTGGCGTAAAGTCATCGGGCTTGGAGCGGCGGGGATTGTTTCGTTGGTTGCAGGCTACACCTGGGGAACATCGTTTCCCATTATCAAAATCCTTTGGACCAGCTCCTTCGTGCTGGTGGCAGGAGGATGGAGTCTCTTGTTGCTGGCTCTTTTCTACGCCTTGATCGACGTCATTGGTTGGCAAAAGTGGGCTTTCTTTTGGGTCGTGATCGGAGCCAACGCGATCACAATTTATGTGGTTCCTAGATTCGTGGATTTCGACAAAGTCTCGGAGTTTTTTCTCACCGGACTTTCCCAATGGGTAGGCGATGGAAAAGCGTTAGTTTTGGTTGCTGGGTCACTGATCGCAAAATGGTTATTCTTGCTGTTCCTTTATCGACAACGCATCTTTCTAAGGCTTTAGCAAGTGCGGCAATCCGCCGTACGTCCACTTTTTTGCTTTTGCCTTATCCCGGATAAGCAAGCCGTCCTTTGCAAGGCATAAGAGCAAATTCAATCTCGCGTTTTTTGAACAAACGTGGATCGGAGTAAACAAACCCTTTTGCTTTTCCCCGTGATTGAGGATAGTCGTTCGTTGCATCTTGGAATGTCGTGTTGGTGAAAGCTGAAATCAATCGGATCGTTTTCGAACGAGCATTATCGAACAAGGGGAATGGTTGAGCAGCACGCGCGATACACTTCCGAGAAAGAATCGGCTGATTGCAGATCGTCCCTTATCGCCCACAACAAGCAAATCCGTCGAATGCGTCTGAACGTGTTTGATAATGCAACTTGCAACATGAATTTTCTCATACACGTGTTTTTCGATATGGCTCGAACTTTTCGTCAACTCCTCGGCCAATCGGTCCAGTGCGAGGGACGTCTCCCGTGTGATTTTAGTATCGTATTCGACACCAGGTTCCAAAAGGTAAGGATGTTCAATCACCGAAATTAAATGGAACTTCGTCTCGTTTGAAACGGCGAGTGCATTTATTTGAGCCGCGAGTTGCTTATCGGTTTCAGAACCGTCGGAGGCGACGGCGACGCTTAGCGGGACTCCGCTGTTGGAGCTCGTCGCCTGCATCGCACGGACGATGAGAACAGAACAGGGAGCATGTCGCGCCACCGTTTCGCTCGTGCTCCCAATGAGTATTTGTTCCACAAAACTCATGCCCTGAGCCCCAACAACGATCAGGTCCACTTTGGATTCTTTAGCGTAGCTCGTGATCTGATCTGCCGCTTGTCCCCAACAAGTGACTTGCTTTGCCATGATACCAACCTCTCGCAGAATTCCCTCGGCTCTTTGATAGGCTTCCAGGGCATGAGCACTTTCAAGGCGGGCCAATTCATCATGGACGTCGGACGGAACTAAACCGTAGGCTATATAGCTAGAAACGGTCATCACTTCATAGGACGAGCTATGGGAGATAGGCAATTTTGAAAACCATCGAATTGCCTTTTCTGCGGATTCAGATCCGTCCGTGGTGAGTAGCACTTTCATGTCATTTTTCTTTTATTAAAGTAAGGAACAGATCCAAATAAGCAACCTTACGGTTGACGAGCAATCCAAACCGAACACTTTGCGTGACGGAGCACAAAACGCGAAACGCTTCCCAATAGAAATGGGCGCATCAATCCTTGGCCGGTATCGCCATGGTCTAGGTTGAGTTGGATGCTTTTGCCCAATTTGAATTTTATGAGATTATCCGCAACGATCTTGCTTTGGGGCGAGAACCTTGGACCCACCGATGAGCTCAATCCTTGGGGGCACGGCCATGATCGTGCGTTCTAGAGGATCGGAGTGGGGGAGATGGGCAAGCAGGGACCCGGCCGCCTCTGCGGACACAGATCCATCGGTAGCGAGTAAGACTTTCATGGTTTCCCTTTCGATCGTGACTCAAATGGTTTCTAGGGCTGGATGGCGTGGGATTGCAATGCGCGTGCCGTAAGTGCGTTGCTCGAAAGTTTCCCTTTGGATCATTGATTAAAAGTCTCAACGCAAACCCATGAATAGGTAGCAAGCCGCAAGATCAAATTTTCAGTGTGTCAATCTGGCGCACTGTGTACATCTGAGCTCACGTTTCGCTCGCTCACAAACTTGCGATGACCTCATCTTGCAGTAGAAGCACTAAGCATTTCGCCAAATAGTAATATCGATTTGATTGGCATGCGCTTCGCTCTACCCCCAACGACACCATAACATTTCACTTAGGCGAGCGGCAGGCGGAAACATACC
>JANODW010000625.1:0-5497 GCA_031412875.1 Pirellula sp.
TTTCCGCAACTATTTTCTCTTTGTTGCTGAGCACGCTATTTTTGATGGCACCTAGTGCGATGGATTGCAAGTTTCGCTGCACTGTGCAATCTAGTTACTAGGCTCTGCCTAGTAACTCAATGCGAGCGAGGCTCCGCCTCGCCGAAATGCTTCCTTAGTCCGTGAAACGCAGGAGGCAGGAGCCTCCACGGCAGTGCGTTCCCAGGCAGAGCCTGGGAACGAGTAGTCCCCTATTGGCCAATGGTGTCCTCGAGTTCGAGATCAGCGATGTCAAGGGCGCTACGAGGATCCTCTTGATTTAGTAATTGAGACCCGTCTTCAAACGGAGCGCGACCACCGCGCAATCAAGGAATCTGAGAGTTGGCGATCCATCGTGCCTTCGATCTCCAGGGAGCAACTGGATTTGTCGCACACGCGTCGGGGGACTTACTTTTCGGCATCAGAATCCGGTGAGAAGACGAAATTGTCGAGTCCGGTTTGCAGGCCTAACTGACATTAGGCGAGCGGCGGCCTGAAAACTACCTGAAATGGGTAGTTCGATTTGACGAGCAGCCTGCCGCTCGCCTTAGGCGCCTCATCGTTAAAAGAAAGGAGTTGTCGATAGTTGTTTTTTGCTGTCGCAAAGGGCTCTTCGGCTGGGGTATTCGGTGGATATCGTTATTGTGGGGTAACCTGTCAGAGTAGGATTTTGTGTTAGAATATGGGTGGTCCGAAGGGACGAGCGACAATTCCATCTCAAATCACAATCACCATCATGATGCAACTCGGTTTTGTAAGCGCCATTGTGCCAGACCTTACGCTCGAACAAGTATTCGAAATCGCTTCGAATATCGGATATAGGTATGTGGAGGTGATGTGTTGGCCTCCGAGCAAAGCGGATCGGCGTTATGCCGGCATCACGCACATCGATGTCGGAGGGCTGAATGACGCTTCGGTTTCAACCATCAAAGCGCTTGTGCAAAAGACTGGAGTTCAAATCAGTGGCTTAGGCTACTATCCGAATTGCCTTGCACCCGATGAAGCGGAGGCAGAGAGAAGCGTCGAACACTTAAAGCAAGTGATCTTGGCTGCACCTAAGTTGGGACTCAACTGCGTCAACACGTTCATCGGTCGGGACTATACCAAAAGCGTAGACGACAATTGGCCACGGCTAATGAAAACTTGGAAACCAATTGTCGATCTCGCCGAAAGTTGCGGAGTTCGTATCGGAATCGAAAATTGCCCGATGTTGTTTACCAAAGACGAATGGCCGGGGGGCAAGAACATTGCGAATTCACCAGCCAATTGGCGTCGCCTTTTTGCGGACCTAGGAAGTCCCAATCTGGGGCTCAATTACGATCCATCGCACATGATCTGGCAATGCATGGATTACCTCAAACCGATGCGAGAGTTCAGCGACCGCATCTTCCATGTTCACGCCAAGGATGTGCGTATCGACAGGCATTTGTTGAACGAAGTAGGCATCTTTGCTCACCCCAACCTGTACCATTCGCCCAAATTGCCGGGACTGGGCGAAATCAATTGGGGCCAGTTCTTTTCGGTGCTGGGCGACGCCGGTTATCGCGGCCCGGTATGCGTGGAAGTGGAGGATCGGGCTTACGAAGCGACGCTAGACGATCGCAAGGAGTCGTTGGCCCAAAGCTATCGATACCTCAGCCAATTCGTAGCAGGGTAAGCGGTAAGCGGTAGACGGTACGCAAGAACTTAAGCCTTAAGCCTTATTTTCCAAAGCGTCTCTTTTGGTAGAGTTTTAGGGCGGCTAGGGCGTGGTAGGCGCCGCCGCACTCCAGATCGATTCCCTCGCTGGCTTTGAGCATGTCGCAGAGTCGCCATGCAGCTCGCTCCATCCAGGGTTCACTCAGTTCGCTCGGGCTGACGGCAAAGGAAAGAAACTCGAGCGTGTGCCCAGTTGCGCTGATGCAGACGCTCAAGTCGCTGCTGTTTCCGGGCCGTGAAGTGTAGTTGGTAGAAAACGAGCCGTCGGAGTTTTGGAAGCGGCGCGCTTTGTCGACGGATGCGTCGACTACCGATTTCGCCAATCCCCACCCTTCACTGAACAAACCTTTGTTCCGTTTGCGATAGTGAACGGCATGCGCGAGTCCCATCAACCGATGCATCCCTCCGCAGGCGCTCTCCGAGAGGTCTTGTTGCGCTTCTAAACGCACCAGAGGTTCCAAGGTCCATGGCTTGCCATCGCGGGCTTGCCACTGTTGCTCGTTCGGAAAAAAATTGGTAAGCGCGATCAATGTCCACGAGTATTCCTTGAACGGGTTCTCCGAAACATCCCATTGCGCCTGACGAGCCCAATCCGCAATCGAAAGCGTCTGGTTGTTCACAATGACAGGGCGTTCCAATGCGAGCGGTATCTGTGAGAAATAACCGAGCCATTGATCCGGGTGCCCTTGTCCTATGTAGCTGCCTGCTTCCACGCGAGCGAGGATGCCGTTGCGACCGGTCGACGGGAGGACGGGTCCGACGGCAAGCTCCCATCCGTTCATCGTCCCTCCGGAAAACAAGAAGTCCAACGCGGGAACAGGTTTGCCGTCGACTTCCATGAGGAGCTGGTCTCCGTAGGCGATCGCACCATGGATGACTTGCCAAGCCCCGTTGACGTCTGCGGACAGAGCGCGTTTCTCGAGGTTGTTGCGAATGGTTTCGAGAATCGTTGCGTTGAGGGAGTCGGGGGTCTTTGCCGTCGATGCATCCACGACTCTCGCAAACTTCGCAGCGGCATCGCCACCGGGTTGGGTGTTGCGAGTGCAACTCCATCCGGCGGCGGCAAGCAATGCCAAGCCAAGTGGGACGATCGGATTTAACGAGAATCGGGAGCGGATGCTTTTCATGGGATGGCTATTGTCGACGCTCTTCGGCTTGCGCGACTGCGAGGGTGGATTCAAAGAGCTCCAATGAGATCTTGAATTGAGGCGTCTCCGAGCGAAACCGTTTGCAATGCTCCGTGATCAAGCGATACAAGAATCGAAATAGATTGCGGGGGGTGTGAAGCGCCTGCAATGCGGAGATGAGACGTGGTTCGGTTAGCTGCGCATCGAATAGGTCTTTCGGACTTGGCCGAGATCCTTCGGTGGCGCATGCTCGCATGCGGGATGCCAAGAGGTCATAGAGCGCTTCGCCAGTCCAATCAAAGGAATGCACTACGTTTTGCTTATCGAGCCGTGCTCGTTCATGGAACTCGCGCGACTCGCGATCGACGAAGTACTGCAGCTCGGAGGGAAGCAACAGTTTGATTCCGAAATTCTCATGCTTAAGCAGTTTGTTGTCCAAGAGCGGCCAGACCAACTGCTTCATCCGTTCGGCTTGGCCGTTGACCAAGTCCGGTTCATCGACTCGGTCCACGATCACGATCATGCCGGGGAAGCCGAGAGATCGCAGCAGCAATTGCAATTTCTCGAGCAGTGCATAGCGGTCATCGGATCGCTGTGCATGCGGCATCGGTTGTTCATCGAGTTCTTTGGCGGTGAACTGCATCAAGAGTTTTCGCAACTGGCCCCCGTCGCGATGCAGGATGCGGAGGTTCTTGCAGACAAGCTGCGCCATCCAATGACGTCGTATCCACCGATAGCCGTACATCCCCCATGCGAATGCGAGGGTCAACGGGAGCAACCACAAAAGCGTTCCGAGGGAGAGGGTCTCGGTACTATAAAGAAAATAGGACAACCAAATGGCGACCAAACTGAAAGCGATGCCGATCACCAACGGCAGCCAAGTGGACGGCGAATAGAATCGCACGCGTCGTCGAATGGAGGTAAAGCGGTCCTGGAGAGTCCCTGATTTCGAGCGATCGTAACAAGCCGTTAGCAACAGCAAGTCGCGGCGTTGGCCACGGTCCAATCGATCGATAGCATCTTGACGGATTTGAATCGAGGGAGCATTGTTGGTTGCGGCCGTTTGCAAAACGCGATCGACCAATTGCGTGACCCCTTGGCTGAGGATGGCATCCATATGGTCCCAGAGCCGCAGGGATTGCAAAACGCGGTCGGGGGAACTTTGCTGGCGGATGGGCAAGTGTTCCTGGAGCGGGCCGAGGAAGCTGTTAAAGTCATCGAATTCGATCAGGAAAACCCGATTTTCCGGAAATTGTTGATTGTGCTGGTGAATGTGCCGAATCAGTTGCAATCGCATGGCGGTTTTGCCAGAACCTTTGGGTCCAAAGACAACCGCGGTCGCCGGCTGTTTGGCATCTCCGAGAAATTTGCTCCAGGAGGGATGGAAAGTGCCCGAAATACAGAATTCCCGGAAAACGGAATCTGTCTGTGCATCTTCATCGGCGAACGGGTTGCGGAGAAGGTGATGATGGGCGAGAAATTCTTGTTCTGTCATGGTCCCCATAGCATTGTCGATCGATCGCGAAAAACAAGTGCTTGTGAAACATCTCAGCGGTCAATGGACCCTAATTCGCCATGCGACCCTGCAACGTTCGCATCGAATATTAATAGGTTTGAGTACAATAAGACGCTGATTCACGCTTTCATATTGAGTTCGGGAGAGTTTTCCCGAGCCGCCGCCCAGGGAGTCCACGGAAATGTCGCAGATCCTTCAAAAACCTAATTTTTCGATGGTTTCCACCTCGTTTGGTGCCGTTTTTGTCTTGTTTGTTTCGACATTTGCTTTTTCTGCCACAAAAGCTTAATAAGCGGGTGCGGACGACGAAGTCAAAAAACTGCCAGTCCGCAAGGATTCCAAGAGAACTGCGTTGCCCGTCCAAGTAACAAAAATTGATACCGCCATGGCAGCCGGCTGGTCCGGAAATCAAATCAAACCGTCCCCTCTGGAGGATGAGTTGAAGTGGTGCCGGCGGGTCTTTTTAGATGTCATCGGGCGCATCCCCAGTTACGAAGAGTTTGCCGAATTTGCCAAAGACAAATCGCCCGACAAAAAGCTTGCCTTGGTCCAGCGATTGATCAACGACGATCGGTATACCGAGGAATATGCAAACCATTGGTCAACCGTTTGGACCAATGTACTGATCGGTCGCAACGGTGGGATGGAAAACCGTAGCTTGACCAACCGGGCGGGGATGCAGAAGTATCTGCGAGATTGCTTTGCGACCAATAAGCCGTACAACGAAATGGTCATCGAATTGGTCACTGCCACGGGAGCGACCAAACCGGGAGTGCAAGGCTTTAACGGCGCAACGAATTTTCTGGCGATGAAGGTCAACGAAGAAAATGGAACGCAAGCGACTGCGGCCGTGTCTCGCATCTTTTTGGGCCTGCAAGTGCAGTGCACACAATGCCACAACCACCCCTTCAATCAGTGGAAGCAGCAAAAGTTTTGGGAGTTCAACGCTTTCTTTAGGCAGTCCCGAGCCTTGCGACGATACGTTCCCGGTTCCACCAACCGCGACGTGGATCATGTCGAAGTCGTCAACGAAGATTTCGCGGGCGAAGGCAGGAGACCGGAGCAAGCAGAAATATATTACCAACTCAGGAACGGTGTGACCAAAGTCGCCTATCCCACGTTCGTCGATGGCACTGAG
>JANODW010000626.1:0-8080 GCA_031412875.1 Pirellula sp.
AGCCCGTTCAGTCATTTGTTCGTCTCCATCGCTCGCCGCTGGAATCGTTCAAATACGATCCAGCAAATGTTTTCTTCCCAATGTCGTAACCAATATTTGGCATTGTACCGCTTGGGGAATAGCAATATCAACGGGCGGTTCCTCGCTGACTTTCCGTCCATCCGAAGGGCGAAATGGGATCAAGCGGTAAATCGTATCGGCTTGGATTGGGAGGGGACCGACAGGATTTGCGACATGGATTCCCATGACCCGTTTTTCAGACTAGATACAGTCTCATCGGCGTGGTCGATGCCATACTCGATCGATTGAATCAATCGGGTTCGCATGCAACCGAGCGAATCGAACAGATGAGGATGGATCATGCCAATGGCCGCTTCGCAAATCCGTTGATTCATGTTGGGTGATACGGGGGAGTGAACGCAGTGCTTGTCGAGCCAAGCTCGGCAACTGGCTTGAAGCAATGACCAGACCATCTTGGATTGCGGACCGAGCATCCGCTGGCTGTAGTCTTCCGCGAACTCTTCCATCCGAGATACGGAAAAAGAATATTGCCCACCTAACGACGAGTTCGCAAAGTATCCTAGCAGCATGTCCGTCCAATGCTCCAAGTAGTGACGGAGGCGATTCAGCTCGTCGGCTTCTGCAATCCCTCGTTCGACTCCCTCAAGGATGATTTTCAGACATCGGTTCCTGACCTCGCAATGCGTCGTCAAGACGTTGTGCAATATGGTTCGCGAATCGTCGTCCACTTGCCGCGCTTCGAGCTGGGCTGCAACCGCCACGCAAACGCGCGTCAACGGTTCGGCAAGTAGAATCTCCTCGATCACACAGCGAAGCCGATTCCAAGCTTGAACGCGCCTCGCAATGCTTTCCGATCGGCATTGACCGCGAAGGGTACTGAGCATCGCGTTCCATCCGTCAAAGCGGATTCGGCTTCTCAACCAATACTCGTTCACGGCCTCGGACGGCAACGCCACGTTCTCGGCTACCAACGTTGCTCCGTGGTATCCCCACAAGCCCGCCATTTCAACTAACCAACCCGAATGCATGTGGTTTCTCAAGGTAATGGATCGCCTCCAGAGAAGCGGTGCTGGAATCTTCTGCCCTTTCTAGATTCATCGAAACGCGCAAAAAACTCAAGCGTGTTGCTACCCGAATACACGGAATGCGTTGACCGTTCGCCTGCAAAACCGGCACAAAGCCCATTCTCCCGGCCTTCGGAATACGCTCCGAAAAAAACCGGCGGGTTGACCACAATTTGACGGGGAGGCACAATTCGTGGGGTATATTTGCCAGCGATTCACGACTTCGGTCAAAAACAACCAATCGAACGGAATATCATGAAAACAAAACCAATCAGCAAAATTGTTGCCACCGTTATCGTGGTAGCCTTGGGCCTCATGACGGTTTCGGGCAACGCGAACGCAGATCAGCACAAGCAAATCGTCAATGGAAGAGAAGTTGTGGTTCACAGCAATCCAATTCCTGTTATCTTGCATCGCTTGGTGCCCCCCCAACATGGACGGCACGTTACCCAAAAAGAAGTCGCTGGGGGCAAGGCTCCGCAGCAACGCCCCAACGCGTCGGTTCGGAAACGACCCTGATACGTGGGCAGCTCGTTTCATTGAAAGCGAAAAGTGGAAATTTGGCCCGCGATTGATTTGCTCGGTGGGAAATGCGTTAGATTGCAACAAGGCGACTACACGCGGAACACTATTTTTAGCGATAGCCCCGGCGAGGTGGCTTCGCGATGGTTCGCAGCCGGTTCGCAATTCCTCCATTGCGTGGATTTAGACGGCGCCAAATCCGGTAGCATCGCCAACGAGCAAGCCATTCTGGAGATCGTGGCAGCGGCCGGGAATCGCCAAGTGCAACTCGGGGGCGGCGTTCGCAAACAAGTCACCATTGAGCGGTTGTTGCAATTGGGCCTCTCGCGATTGGTGGTCGGAACCGCCGCGCTCAAGGACCCTGCTTGGTTCGCCAAAATGTGTGAAGCGTACCCAGGTCATCTCGTGCTGGGACTCGATGCTCTCAATGGAATGGTCGCAACCGAGGGATGGCTTGAGAATTCGAAAACGCCCGCCAGTGAACTCGTACTGCGTGTCGCCGAGCACACCCAAGCGTGTGTGGCGGTCGTTTATACGGACATTTCTAAAGATGGCATGATGTCGGGTCCTAATTTCCAATCTCTCGCTGAGATCCAGGCGATCAGCCCATTTCCTGTGATCTGTTCGGGCGGGGTAACGACCATGCAGGATGTTCGCGAATTGATGCTGGCCAAGACTGCCGGCGCGATCATTGGCCGATCGCTCTACGAGGGGCAGATCGACCTCGCTGAGGTGCTGCGAGTCGCGTCGAGCTAGCTAGCCGCCGACGTCGCCTGCGCGATGATCGTCGAGCCCTTCTTCCCAGAGCGTCTTGGCGTCCTGTTGCAATCGAGCACCCACTTGAGTGATGACATTCATGCACATGAAGTTTGCACCGCGGGCTGCGATGGCCGGCGCGTAGCCGTGGGTGATGCCGTACAAGAACGCGCCAGCAAACATGTCGCCTGCACCGGTGAGGTCTTTCGGATGGCAAGAGAACGCGGGGACGTGGGACTCCTGCCCGTCGTATCGAACAAATGCTCCGTGAGGTCCATCGGTGACGACACAGTTCGGAACCAGCGACTTGAGCGCCACGAAGGCTTCTTCGCTGGTGGCGCACTTGGTGATCGCAAGCGACTCGGGTGCGTTGCAAAAAAGCAAATCGCTGTCCGCCATCGCGGACAAAAATGCCTCCCCGAACACTTGGGGTATAAACGCATCCGAACAAGTCAACGCAATTTTGGTGCCTGCCTTTTTTGCGACGTCAATGGCTTCGCGAATCGCCGTCTGTCCTGTGGATGGGTTCGCAAAGACATACCCCTCGATGAACAACCAAGAAGAATTAGCAATGCGATGGCTATCGACATGCTTGGCGGCAAGATGGCTGGAAACAGCCAAACACGTACGCATGGTTCGCTCCGCATCCGGAGTGATGATGGCAACACACGTCCCTGTTGTCTCGCCCACCATGATAGGATTGCCAATATGGATTTTGAGCGCATTGAACTCTTCGGCATAGTGCAGCCCATACCGATCGTCGCCTACGCACCCGATGAATGCAGACCGGCCGCCCAACTGGGATACGCCGATGACGGAGTTGGCGACGGAACCCCCGCTGACCAAACGCAACTCCCGTTTGCGCTCGGAAAAAAGGTGCAACAATTCTTTCTGCTCGTCGGCCTCAACCAATCGCATCGTGCCGCGCTCAAAACCGAGCGAGGCAAATTCAGAATCTTCCAATTCTAAAAAAATGTCCACGATAGCATTTCCGAGGCCACAAACGTCATAGTCACGCATCGTTTGGAATCTTCTTTCTCTTCAACAGTTTTCGAATTGGCATCGGTCGCAGGAATTGCTTGGGAATGCTAATCTAGGAGACCTCGAATTCTAATCCAGATTGCGCCGGTCGGAAGTGCAACCTGTGTCCGAGACCCGTGTCCTTTCCATTTCTTCCCTCCCATTGTGGGTTTGTCTATGTCGTCGATTCCCAACTCCTGGCTTTTGGGCCCACGGATGTTTGACCTGACTGGCCGTCGAGCGTTGATCACGGGTGGTTCGCGAGGGCTCGGGACGGCGATGGCCTGCGCGTTGGCGAGTTGCGGCGCCACGGTTGCCATCACCGCCAGGAAAATAGACGATGCAAAACGGGTTGCGGATTCGATCGCGCAGGCGACCGGTCAAGCCGCTTACGGTTTCGCTTTGGAGATCGCCGATACGCAAAGCATCGCCGGTTTGGTTGAGCAATCGGTCGATACGCTCGGCGGCGTCGATATTCTCGTCAACAATGCAGGCATCAATATTCGCGGCCCGATCGAATCCCTTTCGTTGGAAGATTTTCGGGCGGTATGCGATGTGAATATCACCGGACTTTGGTATGTCACCAAACTATTGGTGCCGATCATGAAACGTCAAAACTATGGCCGGATTGTGAATATGGCCAGTACCTTGGGCACCGTCGGACTTGCAAATCGGACCCCTTACGCCAGCAGCAAAGGGGCCGTGGTTCAAATGACCCGCTCGCTCGCCATCGAATTGGCCAAGGATGGGATAACGGTCAACGCGATCTGCCCCGGTCCCTTTCTCACCCCGATGAACGAGCCCATCGCGGATTCCGAAGACGCAAAACGGAACATTTTAGGAGCGACCGCTTTGGAACGATGGGGGCGACTAGAAGAAATCCAGGGCGCCGTGGTGTTCTTGGCAAGCCAAGCAAGCAGCTATTGCACCGGCAGTTTGTTGACGGTCGATGGTGGCTGGACGGCGAGGTAATCTCGCGTTCTCATCTTTTTTTGCAGACTCATCGCACCGTTTGTTTGCGGATTGTTTACGATGAGAGCTCGGCGATCGGTCTCGGAAATCGATTGGATTTGTCTCCCTGAAATGTTGCGTCCTTTCTTCAAACATTGAAAAACAACCGCTTTCTTCTCGCGATCGTCCTTTTGAATCTATGCGGTATCGCGGCGTTTGTCGCGATGCAACGCAGGACTCTCCCTGAGAGAGCGCGAAGTCCAAAACGTACCGAGTCGGAGGCGGCCCTGCCTGCGGCCAGACCTCGTTTTCAAATCCCCGAACGTCCTTCGCAGCCCTCCTCGGACTCTCAAGCGGCCAGCGACTTCGGCGAACTGCGATCGGAGTCGTTTGCAATTGTCGAAGGCGTCGTCACACGTCTCAATGACAATCCAGGCGCGCTTTGTCTCCTAGGCAAATTGCATTTGCGAAGCGGCAATACCGAAACAGCCAAACGGATCTGGGAATATGCTCTGCAAGTCGACCCGAAATTTGGCGAGGCTTGGTTGGACCTGGGCAACGCAGTCCTGTTGCTCGGCGACCAAGAAACAGCCGAACAACACTTCCGAAATGCAATCCGCTGCTCCAAAGATCCCACCGAATCGTATTTCGCGTTGGGCAAGGTTCTGCTGGATCAAGGCAAACTCCCCGGAGCCATCGAGCAGTTCAATCTTTTGCTCAAGCGAAGCCCAACCAAAGTCGCAGCGATTTGCAAGCTGGGTGTCGCGCATCAACAATCGGGACATTTTGCGGATGCCATCGAAGCCTATACGAAAGCCCTTCAACTCGATAAAGATTCATGGGAAGCGATCCTCGGACTGCAGACCGCCTATCGCAGCGCGGGGGACACCGCCAACGCTCAACGATACTCGGAGCTGCTGTCCGACCCGGCCCGAAGCTTGCGAGGCAAAGCCGATATCGATAACGAACGATCCGCCGAATACTTCGCCTTCATCTCCCAATCCGCTTCTAATTTGCTCATCGAAGCAAACGATCTGGCAGGCGCCATTGCGACTCTCCAACGCGCATTGAATTCAGTCCCCGATTCGGAGCCGTTGCGAAGACAGCTCGTCAATATCCACCTAAGCCAAGGAAACCACGACGCAGCCATAGCCGCGCTCACCAAACGATGCGAACAATCGCCCAATTCCCTCGAGGCATGGATGAATTTGGCTATGGTTGCAATGAAGGTTCGCAAACTGGAAATCGCCGAACAGTCCCTCCGCAAAGCCATCGCATTGGATCCGAAACGATCGGATGGCTATGCGCTCTTAAGCCAAATCCAAATGACACGAACCAAGGACCGTCCATTGGCCGTAGAGACAGCCAGGCAAGCGGTAGCGCTCGAACCGATCGCAAGCAATCACTTTATATTGGGGACCGCAATGTACCATGCCGAAGACCTGCTGGGCGCAAGGAAAGAACTGTCCGAAGCCCTCCGCTTGGAACCCAACAACCAAGAGTTTCGCGATGCGCTCTCTCGCTTGCCCGTACCCAAGTAGGACGATTCGATGTTTTGTTCCTTGAAGCTAACCAGCGACGCGCTTTACAACCGCAGGGGTGGCCTGTGCAGCCTCCTGCTCGTTACCGTCCTCGCTTGGTCTTCGGGTTGCAAGCCCGACACCAAACCGTCCGGCCAAGCCAAATCAACGCCTGCGATCCCAGCACCAGTTGCCGACAGGAATATCAAGGTCTACGACATCGACCCGCGAATCGTCTTGGCCGACTACTCGAGCGACTCTCAATTGGACTTCAAACATCACTACGACGGTCACGGAGAGAAATACATCATCGAAGCATTAGGAGGTGGCATCGCTTCCATGGACTATGATGGCGACGGGTTATTGGATATCTATTTCCTTAACGGCGCTTCGCTCCGATCGGGCTCCCCAAGCGATACTTTCGCTGAGTCGTTCCCCAATGCGCTCTACCGCAACGTGGGTGGCTTTCGGTTTCAAAGTGTCACCGATTTCAGTGGAACGGACGATCGGAACTTCAGCACGGGAGTCGCTGTCGCCGACTACAACAACGATGGGTTCCCTGACATATTTGTGAACAACTCGGGACCGGATCGATTGTATTGCAACAATGGAGATGGAACGTTCTCCGATGCGACCGCAGTCGCCAATGTGAGCAAAGGGGAGCTGGGGGCAGGCGCCTGTTTTGTGGATGTGGACGGGGATGCTTTGCTCGACCTGTATGTTGCAAACTACGTGAAAGCCCCGATCGAAAAAAATGTCAAGCGAACGACCGATGGCAACGCGAGATATCCCGGCCCCCTCGACTTTGAACCGGAACGCGATTATTTGTTCCGCAACCAAGGGGATGGGAGCTTTGTCGATATCAGCGCCGCCAGCGGCGTTGCGGACCTTGCCACGACGTCGATGGGTGTCGTCGCAACCGATATCGATAACGATGGCGATAGCGACATTGTCGTCGTCAACGACTTGGATCGGAATCTGCTCTGGGAGAACGATGGAAAAGGCAAATTCACCGAAGTCGGAATCCAACGCGGTATCGCCTTTTCTTTCGATGGACGCCGCAACGGAAACATGGGCATAGATGCAGCCGATTTTGACAACAACGGTTCGATCGATCTCTATACCACCACTTTCAGCAACGAGTTTCCGGTCTTGTATCGCAACGATGGAACGGGAAGCTTTGTCGACGCGACGCTGGCAACAGGCGCAGGTGGGAAAATGAAGCCCCATGCCAATTGGGGCACTTCGTTTATGGATGTGGAGAACGATGGTGACAAAGATCTGTTTATCGCCAATGGACACGTCGATCCAAACGTTCAACGATGGGCTTTCAATACCGCCTGGAAGGTTGCAAACTCGTTCTTGCTCAACGAGAACGGCAAGTTCCAAGACATTTCAGCGTCCGCGGGCAGTGGGCTATTGCCGGTCGAAAGCAGTCGAGGAAATATCGCAGACGACCTCGACAACGACGGCGATATCGATCTCGTGGTAATGAATTCGCTCACCACACCCACGGTCATTAAAAACAATACTCCTACCTCGAACCATTGGCTGCAAATCCAATTGCATGGGCGTTCCGCTTGCCGCGACGCGACCGCGACGCGGGTCGAAGTTATGCTCGACGGCAAAACGCTCGTGGACGAAGTGCATAGCGGTCGCGGTTACCAAAGCAGCTATGGACAGCGACTTTCGTTTGGGCTAGGCAAAACAACCATTGTCCCGAAGATCAAGGTAAAATGGTCCGATGGAAAAGAAGAGATTTTCACCAATCTCAATGCGGATCAATTGCTGCGAATCGTTCAAGAATAATCCCAATGGCTTCTACTCGTTGGATAAAAAGAAACCTACAAAATGCCTGAAACGGTCTTCACAAAAATCATTCGAAAAGAAATTCCAGCCAAGATTGTTTACGAAGACGAACAGTGCCTTGCATTTCATGATTTGCAACCCCAAGCTCCGGTCCACGTCCTGGTCATCCCCAAAAAGCAAATCGATTCCTTGGAAACGGCGACAGACGAAGATGCGAGCGTGTTGGGCCATTTGCAAATCGTCGCGCAAAAAGTTGCCCGACTGCTTAAAATAGACAAATCAGGATATCGCGTCGTGATGAATTGCGGCCAAGACGGCGGGCAATCCGTCGGACATATTCACTATCACCTCTTGGGCGGCCGTCCCCTAAAATGGCCGCCTGGGTAGATGGGGCCCCCCCCCCCCCCCCCCCCCCCC
>JANODW010000627.1:0-6241 GCA_031412875.1 Pirellula sp.
TGGGCGGCTAGGCAATTTCGGTCCGATTGCCAAACAGAGCGATGGTTACTTTCGATTTCAGTGTCCCAACTGCAAAGAACTTCGAGCGACAGTGAACCCGAGCAACAATCTTGCTCACTGCTTCAGTTGCGAAGAGAACTTCAACAACATCGACTTGATGATGATTCAAGGCCATGACTTCCGACCGGCTGTGGGCATCCTAGAGAACTGGTTGGTGCAGTTCTCAGGTCGATCAAGGTGCGATCGCAATTCGGCCCGTAACACCGTAACAGTTAGGTCGATTGAGAATGCCTTTCCGCTAGAGCAGCTTTGCAGATGGGGTTCCCTCCCATTCGGCGGTCGAGCAATTCGATCCGCACGGTATCGTCATCGGTCGCAATTGCGGCGAGTTGGAAAGGAATGATCTCCTCCAGATCAGGCGTCGTCGTTTGAGATTCGATCAATCGCAGCCATCGTTTCACCGCCTTGTTGGGATCGCATTCGGCTTCGCACCGCGCCAACGCATGCTGCACGTAAGGATCTGAATCGTTGTCAAACTCTTGAACCCATTCGGCACGTCTTTCTGGCTGGGCTTTCCACAAATAAAGAAGGGATGAATCGCGTCCTAGGCCTTTGGTGCGTCGCAGTGTTTGGATCGCGCATTGAACAATTTGCTCGATGGCGGGCGCTCTTTCGATTATTTCCCAAATCACGGCCGCGACACTCGCGTCGGATTCTTGCAGGTTCGCATTCAAAAGCTCCAAGGCATCCTCGGGCGTTATGAGAACGTCTCCACGCCGGACCTTGACGAGAATCGCGTTGAGTTGGTCGAGCCTCGCTTCAGGTTCTGTTGGCAGTGGCAATGGAATTGCGTTGGTCATAAGTGCCGTTCGTTCGTTTTCAAGGTTCTATTGGAATATGGACTTTTTCGGGCGCGGTGTCAGGCGCATTGTCATCGTTGAACTTGGTCGAGTTTTTGTTGTTCAAATCCGGGTGCTGTCCGCCCGGTACAACCTCCTTGTGCGCGTGCGGTTTAGCACCCGCATAATGACTTGGGATGCCGTCATGTCCGGCAGCGTCAATTCGCACTCGTTCCCAATCTCCGGCCGCGTTCCGTCGATGCCACAGTTCGCTTTTGCCAGACGCTTCATGCTTGAGCTTAGGGACTTTTCTAAACCCCGCTTCCTTGAGGCATTCTCGAATCTCGTTTACGGTTTTGCCTTTGATTTGGGGAACACCATGGAATGGCGGTGGCGGAGCGGGTTTCGGCTTTGCCGACGTGGGAGGCGATTCTTTGGGCAAAGTCGGGGTGTCAGCCGTCGCTCCCGAGGGATGCAATCCTTCGAGATCCACGATTGTTAAAGGATTGCAAGAATACCCAAACACGTTCAGGCCACCGGCTAAGCCGATAGGATCGGTTTGAATGAATCTGCCAATCCTAGGGTCGTAGTAGCGATGTCGGGTGTAGAAAAGGTTGGCTTCAACGTCTTCATAATGCCCGGGCATTCGCAAACTAAGATCGAAGTCGGTTGGTTCGGACACTTCGATCGAGCCATACGGAGAACTCGTGGATTTCCAAACGCTTCGTCCTGCCGTATCCAAAACGTCCGTGGGTTGGCCGCGTTGGTCGTGAATGACATGATATAACCTGCCTGATTCCGGTTTGGCGGTTGGACTATCGTAGTCTGCAATGAGGATAGGTGTTAAGGCTGCATCGTCGGCATAAATATAAAGTCGCATTCGCTTGCGATCGATCCATTCGCCAGCTAGGCGGTGGTCGTCCCAGTAGAATTCGACGCTATGTTTGCTTTCGTCCGGTGCCGTCCAATGCTTAGCGATACGACGTCCCATCGGATCGTATTGGGCGTGCCAGTCCAATCCATCGCTTCGGCGTACAGTTGTCAATCGATCCAGCGCGTCGTAGGTGTAATACGTGGTGGTGCCGTCGACGTGGTTCCGAGTGGACATATGCATTCGAGCGTTGTACTCAAACTGCTCTTCCGCCGTCCGCTCTAATTGATTTGCATTTCCAACCTTGACGCCCGAAAGGCCGGGCTGGACCAACAGATTGTCGGCTTGATCATAGGCAAAAGATTGTTCATGCCCACGCTTATCAATGTGCGCGGTTAAGCGGTGTGCGGCGTCGTAACGGTACTCCGTTTTGCCCGCACGCGAGTCAGAGACCTTCTGGAGATTCCCCGCCGGCGAATACTCATACGATCGCCACCAATCCCCGTTCGCAATGCCACCGATGTACTGAGACAACAAATGCCCTCGGTGATCGAACGCCATCCATTGCTTGGTTCCGTTGCTGGACTCAACAGCGAATCGTCCTACGGAATCGCGTCGCAGCGTGTGGCGTTGTCCCGTGGGGTCGGTAAGCACAATGGAACCATCGGATTGCGAATCGTAGTCGATAGTGAATTGTTCCAGTAACTCTACTCGGAGTTTGTTTGCTGAAGTCGGTTTACGACCGACACCTAAACCATTGATCTTGTCCGCTACCAACCGACCATTGGGCGAGTACTTTCTCAAGAGTTGACATTTGCCGTCGTTTGCTGCGATCACTCTGGCAAGTTCATCGCGGACGTACTGGATGCACGGACCTTCCTTAAGTTCCATCGACGCGACCGTTGCATACGGACCTGGCTCCATCTTCAATAGCCGCTCGCCATTGCAATCGAACTTTTCGATCAGGCTGCCGTTTTGGTTGTATACGTATCGCTCGCGAAGCTGACCGCCGCGAGATACCGAGATCAATCGATCACAGGGATCGAGTTCGTATTGCGTTTCTGTATTTCCCCCATCGATTACCGTCGTGATGGCTTCGCGAAGATTGGTTTCAAAGCGGACGGAACTACCGATGGGATTTCGCTTTTCCTTAAGAAGGTTCCACGAATGATAGCGGTAGCTCCATCGCGATCCATCTTCGTCGACTTCGCTGATGATATTTCCATTGGGGTCAAAAGAGCGCGCGATATGGCCTCTCGTGGCGATAGGACGTTGCTCGATCGCCCGCCCCAGCGGGTCGAATTCTTGAACGGGCGTACCGACTTGCTCCACGGCTTTCCTAAGGCTTTGGGGCGCGTTCTCCAATCGGGACACCTGCGAGGCAATGGCGTCGGTTTGCTGCATGGAAACAGTGGTTGCATTCCCAGCGATCCATCCCTGTGGCAATGCGGGCAAAGGGGATGCCAATCCGTTGGGCCGATGTGGCTGCAAATCGAACGGTAACAGCCATTGACCGGAAGCGTCGATTCTCCCCACGTTTCCGCCTGACGCGTCGTACAAGTACTTGGTGACATCGCCATTGGGATCAATTTGCTGGGCAACGTCGCCGGACGCGTTGATCTCAAAGAGGGTTACGCCACCGTTTGCATCCATGATTTTTGTCAAAGCACCGGATTCGTCGTAGTGGTATTCCGATTGGGCACCATCTGCGAATGTAGCAACGGTAAAGCACTCTTCAGGAAAGTACTCAAAGCGGACATCGTACAAGCCATCTTGGCCATAGGTATGATGGCATCGGCCGTTCTCGTCATACTCGTAGTGATAGGCATAGCCATTGCGATCGATCTTTCGAATCATCCGGCGATTCATATCGAATTCATAGCGTGCGATGTTTCCATTGGCATCGGTCCACTGGGCTAAGCAACCGGTTGGATCGTAATGGTAGATCGCTACCGAATGTTTTTCACTGTCTCGCACCAAGAGGACTTCTTGAATTCGCCCACTCGCATCCAAGTCCAATTCCAAAACGGTTCCATCGGTTGCTCGAGCGCGTGTCCATCGGCCCCGCTTATCGTATTCTAGCTCGATGGTTTGAGACGCCGTGGCGATGGATATCAGGGAGCAAACACCGCTCTCTGGGCTTGAGAAAACTAATGTTGGTGAATAGGCAGACGAGAGAGTCCACGACGAGTTGGGCGTGCCTGTGAGGTGGAACCCGCCCCAACTACTTTGAAAGACATCGAACGCCGTGCCCACCTTATTTTGGCCACTTGCAGGCTCTGGAAGGGGCAATTCGACAATGTCACCATCTGGCAGTCGATACTCTATGCGATCTTTTAGGAAGCGCAGTTCGTGCTGCCAACCATGACGGAATCCGAAACCGAGTGGCCCTTCCAGGTCGCAAAGCGTGGAGTTGTAAAATCGCGCCCAAGCAAATCCAGGAAACCTTGGATGATCAAAATCGACAAAGTCATCGACGTTGGCGCCCGTGACTACGTCGACAGGTTCTCCGGCTCTGCCACAGGCTTTATTGTGCGATGGAGTTTTCTTTTTAAGACTGCTTTTTATGTCATCCAGCTTTTTCCCAATAGCTCTTCCAAGCTTGGTTTTCATGAATTTTTTACAAGCTGCTCCGAGCGTGCTCATCCCGAGTTTCATCGCCATCGCCATCAGCGAAATGGTCGGAGGTCCCCCGATTAAAACCGGTGGGCCTGCGGGGATAGGCAAGACACTGCTCGTGGGCAACACGAGCGACTTTACTGCCCCCTTCTTACGCAGCCGAGGGATAGGTGGCATCCCAATGCAATGGCAACTCAGCGCGGGCAGTCCTAAATAGCTCTGGGCATCTCCGTCGACATTCACTGTCGCGCTGCCCATAAACATTTCGCATTCATTTGCAGGCGGTTTGACAAACATGCCACCGATTGGGATATGAGGCGGCATGCAAATTCCTTGCGTGCCAGCCAATGCACGAGGTAGGAAATTGATGTTGACGGTCGACCCGACGATAGGGATGTAGTCCATCGGATCCAAGATGAATCCGATGAAGGGGTGAGGGACTGGCAAAGGGGGCACTGGACCTGGCGGCTGAATGATATGAATATCAACACCTATCACCGGGTCAAAATGCTTGGCGGCTGACATCATGGTAGGTTAAGTCCTCATGGAGGCGTTTGCGACCGCGCGCCAATCGCCCGCGAGGGATTGGTTGCAAAGTTGTTCGATCGATTTCGCTTGTTGCGCAAGTTCTGGGCGGCCGGCCATCTCTGTCAATCGTAAGGCCAAGTGCGGCGCAGTAGATTGCATCCTCTGCTCGGAGGGCATCTGGTCAAGCAATGCCATTGCGTTTCGCCCGTCCTGCAGGGCAGTTGGAAGATCGCCCATCTGTTCACTGCAATAACTGGCCATGCGTCGGGATTCAAATGCAGCAAATGGTTCGTTGACTTCATCGGCGATTTTGGCCGCTTCATAGTAGTATTTTCGGGCCTCCTCATACTTGCCTTGACCAACCAACGAGCCAGACAACGCCAAGTTGGTAGTGATAACTGTTTTGGGACGCGAAGGATCGGTTGCCAGCGCTTTCATCGAGAGTTCGCGAGCTTGACGATACGATTGGATTGCTGGTTCGTGCTTTCCCTTGGACATCAACGCGCCCGCAACCAGCATCTCCACGGCCGCCGATAACGAATACCATCCCTGCGCGCTGCCGATTGCCAGAGCCATTGTCGAAAGGATTTTTACTTGGTCCAACCGACCGCGGCTCGCGTACGAGCCCATTTGAACAAACAATCGCCGGAATTCAAACGCAGGACCGCTGCCCGGAAGATGCGCGAGGATCTCGATCGGCAAGCCCTCCATGTCCAGCGCGGGTCGCTGTGAAACGACGACCGTGTCATGGTCCGTTGCCCAATTTTGCAGCGTCAACGCAGGTAGCCAGTCTGCCAGCAAAACTCTCACATTGGTGGGCCAATACGAAACCCTCGCCAACTCGTGCAACCAATCTTGCCAGAGCTTCTGATCATCGATGGTAGGGGGCAAAATCACTAAGGCCACATTCTCAACAAACTCTGCGTAATGCATTTGCAACGAAGCCGCTACCGCGATCAAGTCCTGGACGGTTTCGCGACCGCCAGAAGCATCGGAACTGCGGGCAGGTCGCCAACCGCTGGGCAGGTCCATCGACCGGATATCTTCGTTGGCAATCTCAAATTCGTCTGCAATATGTTGCACTAGGCGGGGTGCATAATCGGACGGTTGCTCAAATGGGACGGGTAAGACGACAAATAGGTCCGCAAGCTCGCTATCTTCTTCACCGTGCCAAGCCAGAAAAGAATCCAACATCCGCGACGAATCGGTCTTGAGACACCAACGCAAGATGCGCGCTTCTGGCAACGCCGTAAACGCTTTCCAATTACGAGTCAACCGCCCGACTCGTTGCATGACAGGATTGATCTTCATGGTCGTGACTTTGAACCTGTTTTAGAGTCCCATGCTTCTGCAGGCTCAGCCGGTTTGGCTTCGATGACCTCCT
>JANODW010000628.1:0-1891 GCA_031412875.1 Pirellula sp.
TTGCGCACGAAAGCGAGTACGTTCGCGCTTGGGCGATCCGTTTCCTATGCGACGACGCTCCGATTTCCGAAGCCGTTCTGCGGGCTTTTGAGCACCTGGCATCGCAGGACGCGTCCGCGTACGTGCGTTTGCATTTGGCCAGCGGTCTTCAACGATTGCCGCTTGCTCAGCGATGGGACATCGCGGCCCGATTGCTGAACCATGCCGAAGATGCATCCGATACGAATTTGCCATTGATGAATTGGTACGCGATAGAACCGTTGGTCGATGTAGACCCCTCGCGATTTATTGCCATGGCGCGAGTGAGTCGCATTCCGTTGGTTCGAAGGCACATCGCCCGTCGGGTTGCTTCTGGAGTCAAGGCGTCTAGTGGCTTGAACGCGTTGTCGCAAATCATGGCAGAAAGCGACAGTGAGCCTGCCGTCGCGCTAGACATTTTGGCCGGCACGTTGCAGGGTCTCGAAGGACGGCGTTCGGTCGACAAACCCGAAACGTGGACAAACGCATTCTCGAAATTGGAAGCGAGTTCGAATCGCAATGTTCGCCAAGCCGCGATCGAACTTGCTCTCGTGTTCGGAGATCCTCGCGCGCTGCAATCGCTTACGAAAATCGCGGCGGACCGCTCTCAAACGGCGGAGGATCGCAACAAAGCCATTCGCTCCCTGGTGGTCAAAAAAGCGGCCGGCGTGGACACTTTGCTCGTGGAACTAGTAGATGAACCCGAGGTCCGGCGAGAGGCGATTCGCGGGCTCGCTGAATTCAATCACGCAAACACCGCCCAAATCTTATTGGATAAATACACGGCGTTGGATAGTCCGTCCAAGCAAGATGCTTTGCAAACGATGTCCTCACGAGTGAAGTGGGGTTCGAGCTTGTTGGACGCAGTCGAAACGAATCGGGTTCCCAGAAAGGACATAACGGCGTTCACCGCGCGTCAGTTGCAGAGCTTGGGCGATGCGCAGTTGAGCAACCGTATCGCTTCGCAATGGGGCGAGGTTCGAACCACTTCCGCCGAAAAATCGCAATCGATCGCCAAATACCGAAAGCTTCTGACGCCGGAAAACGTCAAGAAAGCAAATTTAGCGCAAGGGAGAGTCTTGTTTCAAAAACATTGCGCTAACTGCCACCGGATGTTTGGCGAGGGAGGAAACATTGGTCCCGAGATCACGGGAGCCCAACGCGCCAACATCGATTATATATTGGAAAACATGATCGATCCCAGTGCGGCGGTCTCAAAGGATTTCCAAATGGAGATCCTGCAAACCGATTCCGGACGCGTCCTGACCGGCTTGATCGTCGATGAGACGGATGTCGCTCTGGTCCTGCAAACCGCAAACGAACGCTTGGTTCTTCCCAAGTCGGAGATCGAATTGCGAACACCCTCTAAGGTTTCGATGATGCCCGATGGGTTGCTGCAAACGCTATCCAACGAACAGGTACGGGACTTGATCGGCTACCTCGCCAGCCCGAGGCAGGTTGAGCTCCCACGCTGACCCAGATCGATGCGGCTTGTCGTCTTATCGCAATCGGAAACCGGTTCCCGCACGCACTGAAATCGAACGTTGAATTTTGAACCGTGCGGAAATGAGTGGCTAGCCGAGAGGTCTGCAAGAAGAAAGAATCATTATAGTTGATGTATTGTCTGAGATACGCTATTCTCCGATCGGGAATGCCATGTCAGAGAATCATCATTTGGGTAAAGCCAATGAAATTTGCAAAGCGCTCGCGCACTTCTTTTCGTTCCAATCGCCGGCTCATTTCGAAACTGCTAGGCGTGCGTCGGCTTGGGATCTTTGAGCATCTGGAAGTTCGGTTTGCGATGTCTGCCGACTCGATTGACGGACGACCTTATATTGATCTTGGGCCTTCTGACAATGTTGCATTGGACCAA
>JANODW010000629.1:0-14181 GCA_031412875.1 Pirellula sp.
AAGAAGCTTGCAACTTAGTTCCGCACCAGGGCAAGCAGCAGCGTGACTGCACAGGACACGATCATTCCAATCGTTGTCAACGCAAACAAGTGAAACCAGTTCGGGTCTACAAAATCCTCGCTGACCCACCATCCGACAAAGCACATTGTCGGACCTGCGGCCAGCGGGATCAGCAACCCGCGACGCTGATTTGCTGTGAGCCAAAGCAAGATTGCACTCGTTGCGGTCAGCATTACCATAAACACTGGAATGGATCCGTTGAGATTTGCGAACGCATCGGGCATATGCTGTCCAGGCGCGTGCATTTTCAGCCAACGCTCCAGATTGGGACTTAAGAAAACGACGAGTCCCGTTGAAACTCCACAGACGATGGTGACAACCAACATCAACCAAGTGAGATACTGGCTCTTTTTGAGCTCAGAGATTTCTTGAGAAAGGATCGGCTGGTAGGGGGAATCGTTCTTCACTCTAGCTATTTCACTTGCCGGTGGGCTTCAAACAATCCAACCCCCACGGCAACGGACAAATTGAGACTTCTAACTGGGCCGATCATCGGCAACGATACGCATTGCAACGCGTTTGATTCGCGGATGGAAGTAGGCAAACCGCTCGTCTCGCTGCCAAACACCAACCAATCACCCGCTTGATACTGAACATCCGAGTACGATCGAGTTGCAAATTTGGTGAAGTACCAAGTGCGATGCGACGGCAATTTCGGTACGAGATGCTCCCACGAATCCACGGACTCCCAATCGAGGTGCGGCCAATAATCCAGTCCCGCCCGTTGCAATCGTTTGTCATCTAGCCGAAAACCAGTCGGCCGAACGATCCATAGCTTGGCCTGGAGCGCCACACATGTCCTGCCGATATTTCCGGTGTTTTGCGGAATTTCCGGTTGGTACAAGACAACATTGAATCTGGGTTCGTCCATCATGCCAATCTACCGCGAGACAACCACTGGACGTCGCTTTGGCATACAGAGAATCGCTTCAACGACCATAGCAATCAGCATGGAGATTAGGAACCATCGCCAGATTTCTTGGACAAGGCTCCTCGCGGAAGAACCGACCTCGATTCTCGACCAATTCAGCCCACCAAAGATTGCCGACAAATCCTCGGCGGAGACGAGTTTCCCGCTGTCTTCTTCGGCGAGACGATTCTGTGCGACGAGCAACTCTTCGGTTTGGTACACACCTGGGTGCTGCGAATATTGATTCGTTAAAACGCTAGGGTCGCCGGCAGTCTGTACCGCATTCTCGAACGTCGCGTCGACCGATTGCCCTACCGCGACCGATCGCGTGGAGCCAATTCTTGCAGAGCCTGCAGCCAAGACTCGCTGGATCGCGATATACATTACGATTCCATCGGATGCAAAAGTGGAATCGCGTAACGAGGGGGTCGTCGTGCAAACATAAACACCGTTCTTAACCGACCCGGCCGCATCGATGCGCATCAATAACGGCAACTCTTCGCTCATCGCCGCCAGGACAGTCCCTTCCGCTCGAAGTTTACAAATGCGCTTGATGCCGAGTTGTCCGACAGGAAGCGGCGCTCCGTTGAGCGTGTTTCCTAAGAGCTCTGAGTCATTGCGCCACTGCTGGACCCTCGCAAGTGAATTGTCCGAATCGCCAGCATCCAAGTTCGATTTGATGGGCGCGTCTAGACTTTCCCATCCCATCCATTGCACTCCCAGTGCAATCGTGTCATTTGGCGTTTCTGGAGGAAACAAAAGCACTTGGCCCCCCTGGGCTAGGAATTGGGTTAGCAATTCCAAGGAACGGCCGGTGGGCAACTGCTCGTGCCAAACGACCAACGCCGTGGAATTCCAATCCACCGAATCGAGTTGCGATGATGAAACAGTCTCAGTCTCGCATTCGATTGCGACTTCGGGCGAGATGTTGGTACATAACTCGATCGCCTCGATGACACGAGGATTGTCGCTGACAATTACTGTCCGCCTCGGGGCTGGTTTTTCATAAACGAAATAGCTCGTATTGTCGGCCATGTTCGTATCGCCGGGAATTCGCACCAGCCCCCAACCTTTTTCCTGGTTAGCGATATCGTTCTCCGTCGATAGCGCAATGCGGTAGTCGTTGACTTCTGCCGACTCGGATTGCAAGTCGACATTCAGCACCGTCCTGGACCCGCCGACTTCGATCTCCACTGGGATCTGCAATGTCGTCGGCGCATTTGCACCCAATATCCGCTCGATCCTGAATCCGATGGAAAGCTCAATCCCTTGTGACGATTGAATACGTTTGGCAGACAAAACGCGGATGGAACGATTCTCGTTGGTCGGTGCTCCTACGTCCAAGACTTGGAATTTAACATCTTGAGGGAGCCCCATAAACCCTTCCCGGTCTGCCGCCCATCTGCCGTCACGGCTCCGCCAATCGCTCTCTCGCATGTCCGAGCATATCCATACGTTCACATTCCCAGTCTGGTTGTTTTTGACGTATAGCAAGGCCCGTTCAAGCAATCCTGGGAAATCGCTCGTAACACCATTTGCGACCAACGTCGGATCAGAAACCATCGATGCCGGCGTTTCGTATTCGATCGGTTTCTCCCTCGCTGAATCAAACAGAACGACGCGTTGCACTCCCAAGGTCCGAAGCGTACTTGAGAGCTGTGTCAAAGCCGACTGCAATTTGGTCATGCCTGTGCCTGACTGCGATTCTTGCATGCTCGGCGAACGGTCCAAGAGGACAATGGCAACTTCACTCGAACGACTTCCTAGCAGCCCAATCAAACCGCTAGCGAGTGGACGCGAAGTGAAAAAGATCAAACATGCGACCGCCAAAGTGCGCATCAATAGAATCAACCATTGACGCAGCTTGGTGTACCCTGCAGACATGCGAGTGGCTTGCATCAAAAACATCATGGCCGCCCAAGGGACGGTTTGGAATCGTCGTTGATTGACCAAGTGAATGATGATCGGGACCGCAATCAATGGCAGGGCTACAAGTATCCAGGGTTGGATGAAATTCATCGCACGCCCCGCCCACGGGTGCGACCAACCAAGAACCGCATCATCGGGTGCTCATAAGTTTCGCTCGTTACCACCCGATGGTAGTCCACCGAAGTCTCCAATACGATTCTCTGCATGTCCGTCAAGTAGGTGCTCAGCGCACGATGATAGCGATCGGCAATCTCGGTCGGCTCAACAAACAGCGGCGGTCCCCCTTCGAGATCCGTAAAACGGACCGGACGTTGAAAGGAAAACTCCAACTCCAACGGATCGAGCAAATGAAAAGCTGCGACGTCGTGCTTGCGAAATCGGAGATGCTCGAAACAACCCTTCAACACCGCCGGATCGACAAAAAAGTCCGAGATGATGATGACCAGGGCTCGCTGCCGAATGGTCTCCGCAATTTCATCCAAAATCGCCGGCAATTGAGTCTCACCGCTGGGCTTCGCATTTTCCAAGGTATCTAAAATGACTTTTAAATGCGCCGCGGAGCGTCTGGGTGGAATATTCTGCACCATCTTTTGGGCCACACACGCCAATCCGACCGCGTCCCCTTGTTGTGCAGCCAAATAGGACATAGAAGCTGCAATCTGCCGGGCGTATTCGATTTTAGTTGTGTTCCCTTTGGATGCGTATGCCATCGAGCCACTGGTGTCGAGCACAACACAACATCGAAGATTCGTGTCTGCTTCAAACTCTTTGACGTAGTACCGATCGGTCCTTCCAAACGCTCGCCAATCCAAACGCCTTAGGTCATCTCCGGGAACGTATTTTCGGTACTCAGCAAATTCAACACTCGACCCGCGATGCGGGGAAGAGTGCCGACCAGAGATGTTTCCCTGCATGGCATGCCGCGATAACAGCGGTACTGCAGCCAGCCGCGATAGAATCTTCGGGTCGAGGAACGAACGAGCGATAGGGAGCATATGTCTTGCGCAGGCCTATTCCATTTCCTCGACCAAACGTTGCACAATTTGTTTGGCCGACATTCCTTCGGCTTGTGCTGCAAATGTTGTAATGATGCGATGGGTCAGCACCGGCTTCGCGACCGCTTGGATATCTTCCATGCGAACCATGTAGCTACCTAGGAGCGCCGCACGGCTCTTGGCTCCCAATATCAAATTCTGCACGGCTCGCGGTCCGGCTCCCCAACTGACGTAAGGTTTCAACCAAGCGGGAGCAGTGTCACCCTGCGGTCGCGTCTTGCGAACCAGCTTTGCAGCAAAAGTATAGATATGGTCAGGCACAGGCAATCGTCGAACCAATTTTTGATGCGAGATGATTTCGTCCGCGCCCATCAACGCATTCAACTTAATCAGGTCATCGCCGGTCGTTGTCCGAGCGATCTGAATTTCTTCCTCTTCGTTCGGATAATCAAGCTCCACCAGAAACATGAAACGGTCCAACTGCGCTTCAGGCAACGGATAAGTCCCCTCTTGCTCGACGGGATTTTGAGTCGCCAAAACCATAAACGGCGACGTCAAATCGAAGGACTTTCCAAGCACTGTGACCCGCTGCTCTTGCATTGCCTCAAGCAACGCGGCTTGCGTCTTCGGCGGAGCCCGATTGATTTCGTCTGCCAAAATGATATTGGAAAAAATCGGACCTTGAATGAACTGGAACTCTCGCCGCCCCTCCTGAGTTTCCTGCAAGATATCCGTCCCAGTAATATCCATCGGCATCAAGTCCGGTGTGAACTGAATCCGACTAAACCCTAAAGACATCGTCTCCGCGATTTTGCTAACCAAAAGTGTCTTTGCGAGCCCCGGAACACCCATCAACAACGCATGCCTACGCGCAAATAGACATATCGCAAGTTGCTCGATGACACTTTTTTGCCCTACGATTACTTTTCCTAACTCGGCCGCAAATTGGAAATAAGCAATCCGTAACTTGTCGATCGCCTGGACATCGTGGTCGGTCAACGTTTGGGAGTGGGAAAGTCCTGTCGCGGCTGAGTTGTTCATGAAAATGCATCAAGTGGTGGATTTTTGACAAACGGCTACCTCCATGTTTAGACCAAGCTAAATGGAATGCAATAGCCCTCCCCATGATACTAAAAACCAACAGCGCTGGTTAGCAGAATCGTATTTTCCTCACCCACAAACGCCAAAAGGCCCGCAAGTTACGGTAACAATCAAAAATTACCCAACCACCTTCAATAGCGGAACGGCGCAAGCCGTCCGGTATCGCCCTAAAACGACTATTGATGCACGATCGAGCCGCTTAGCACTGTCATCTCGACGTTGGCGGTCAGAATTTCTGATGGCTTGCAACTTAGAAGGTCCGTGTCCCACATAACGAAATCTGCCATCTTGCCCTTTTCCAACGAGCCCAAATTCCTTTCTTGAAACGCTGCGCGTGCCGGCCAAAGGGTGTAGCTCAGCAAGGCTTCTTCACGTGTCATGCATTGCTCCGGGAAAAAGGTCTGTCCCGATACGAGCTGGCGTGTTACCGCAGCATGAAGGCTAACGCGGGGATCCACTTTTTCAACAGGAGCGTCGGTCCCGTTTGGCACAATGGCACCGGAGTCGATGAGCGATCGCCAAACGTACGCTCCTTGAACACTGCGCCGTTCCCCTATCCGCTGCGGAACAAAGATTGCATCGCTCGTGCAGTGGTTACTCTGCATCACAGGGATCACTCCCAATTTTGCAAACCGAGGAATGTCTTCCGGGGATAAATGCTGGGCGTGCTCAATTCGCCAACGATGGTCGATAGCAAACTGCTCCCCCAGGACTTGCTCGTAAACATCGAGGACTTCTCGATTTGCTCGATCGCCAATCGCATGCACGCAAAGCTGCCATCCCCGTTCTTTGCATAGCGCCGCTATCTTTCGGAATTCATCGATAGGAATGGTATTAAGTCCGGATGTTGTCGGTAGGTCGCTATAGGGTTCCAACATCCAAGCGCCATGCGGTCCAAGAGCACCATCGATTGAAATCTTTACGCTGCGTACACTCAAGAAGCCGCTTCCGTCATCCACCCAACGATGTGCATCCATTTGCGATGACAAAGCCGAACTATTTTCGCGGATCATCACCATCATACGCAACGGCAGCTTTCCTTGTTCGGCAAATCTCTTGAGCAATCGAGCCATTGGAAAACTACTGCCTGCATCATGCACGCTCGTAATGCCTCGGCGCAGGCATTCCTTACCGGCCAGTTGAATCTGAAGCAACGTTGCCGCTTCTATTTCTTTGTCGGTCAAACGCGCGCTGGTTCGCATCTGCGCGTTGCGAATGAGCGACTGAGCATTCTCGCGAAAAACGCCGATGGGATTGCCTGCCTGGTCTTTCAGTATCTCGCCACCCTTGGGGTCAGGCGTGTTGCGGTCGACACCTGCGATTTTCATTGCGGCCTCGTTCGCAAAATTTGCATGCCCACTGGCGTGCGTTAAGACCACGGGATGATCTTTCACCAGGGTGCTTAACGAAAGATGGTTAGGGTATCCGTCCACGTTGTTCTTGGGTGGACTAGACCATTTTGACTGATGCCATCCCCTCCCCTCGATCCAAGTCCCCTTGGGCAATCGTAGCGACGCCTCGAGCACTTGCGATTCGATTTTGGACCAGGAATCGGCTTCGCTCAAATCGAGCATCTGCAGGGATTGCCCCAACCCAACAAAATGCAAATGACTATCGATCAATCCTGGGGTAATTGTCATTCCCCCTGCATCGATCACCTGGGTTGATTTGTCTAGATATGGCTCGATATCCGATCTCGCGCCAATCGCCAAAACACGGCCTGCCTTCACAGCGATAGCGCTCACACGGGTCATCGCCGTGTCGCACACCAGGACCTTCGCGTTGACGATGGCAAGCTCTGCTCGACTAGGATTGCTTGTTTCTTGCGCCGTGATCGACTGAGAGAAACCCAGGATAATCAGGCCTAGCATGGCTCGAACAGGCGACAAGTTGGATGACGTGCGGATATTCAATTTCAAACTCGAAACCAAGGGGGGGACAAAGGTCGTTGGGGTGGCAAAAAAGTGATCGCATCTTCAGCCCACTGGCAGCCCAAGGGCAGCCCCATCGGCAGCCCTACGGGGGATGCGATTCCGAACAAACCGAGACAATTATTCTTTGGCTTTTAGAAGCAAATTTCCAAACTCGGAAGTACTCTGGTACGAGTCGTTTTCCGCATGATTCCATTTGGTCACGCCCCCTCGCGTTCCGGTGTTGGGGTCATCGTTGATCTGAAGTTCCAGTCCGATTTTGGTACCCCCTTCTGGTTTTGCGAAAGAAAGTTTCACGGACATTTCGATCAAGTAGCCCCCGTCAACTTTCTTGGCGACGGCTTTGATATTCTCCCCCTTGAAACCTTCTCCGGCGCCCGAGATTTTCCCCTCAAAGGAAACTCGATATTGAGCGTCGTCCTTTTGATAAGCGCCTGCTCGTTCGTTCAGCTCATCCACGAAAAATTCGATCGAGTCTTGTTCGTAGTCATTCTCGGATTTGGCCGATAGCTTCGCATCTTTCACCTGCCACAAGGCGTACAAATTCTCTTTGTCCCACATGAGCTTCACCGTTCCTGTTGCGACTTCGGTGTCGGCCAAGCTTGTTTCCGATCTGACGATCTTCTTGACTTCGACAGCGCTGGCAGCCTTCCAAGCGTCATCGATTTCACCATCGATTTTTGGGGTTCCAAATACCGCGGTGGCTGTGGGGCGATCTTGTTTTTTTGCAGCCTCTTGACCTCCCAGCGGACTTACCAGCGGACTGAACCCGATAAGGCAAACCGTTGCTACCGAGAAAGATTGAAATGCCGAGCGAGCGAGCGAATAGGAAAGCATGACAGGACTCCAGGGGAAAGGAGATATTGGAGAAGAAAAGACGCGAGCTTCAAAAGCTAATCAGGTCGAATTGTTCATGAGCGCTTGGTTACTGTCAATTAGCTAGCCTCATAATCTAGCCTCTTAACTCATGCTCCAGCTCGGATTGGAAGCTGCTGGAATCTCCAAGCAACCCAATGGAAATAAGCGATCCAGCTTACGGCAGCTTGATTGCCTGAAAAGGATTTTCATCAAAAAAGCATCGACCAACGCTTGTCAAGGTCGTTGGTTGTCTACAATAATTTGACGCGTTAAGCTATTTTTAACCGAGTCGCCGCCTACGTCCCTAACAAGTCGATAGGTTCCCACCCAGCGATTTCGTCATTGACCATTGAACCTCCGCCTGAAAAGGTCGGACTTTTCATGATGCCCAACAGGTGCTCCCTCCTGAAGCCTTTCTCAATCGTCATCGCTTTTTGGCTGATATCGGCCCGCCTTTGGGCCGACGGTGCTTCTGACGCTCCTTTTGCGGAGCGCGGGGCGGCTATCTACAAAGCCAAGTGTGCTTCGTGCCACGGAGAAAAAGGGGAAGGCGGAACGAAGGACTACGTTGAGCCTCTGGTCGGAGATGCCAGCCGGAAAGAACTTGCCAAGCTCATCGCAGATACGATGCCCGAGGATGATCCGGGTTCCTGCATTGGCGAGGATGCAGACGCGGTTGCCGCTTATGTTTACGATAGTTTTTACAGCGATGCTGCTCAGGTACGCAATCGTCCGCCGCGAGTGGGTTTAGCTCGATTGACGGGGCCCCAGTTAAGGCAGAGTATGGCGGATTTGTACTCGCACTTTGGAACCGTGCCGAAGCCGAACGAGGCTCGCGGAGTGAGAGCGATTTATTTCGATGGCCCCAAATGGAAAAACGAGAACAAAAAGGTTGAGCGAACCGACCCTGCCATTGAGTTCGACTTCGGGCATGATGCGCCCGTCGAAGGGGTCGATCCGAAAGGTTTTTATATCTACTGGGAAGGTGGTGTGCTTGCGGAGCGGACAGGTAAGTACGAGATCATCGTTCGAAGCACTTGTTCCTTCGTAATGGACTTTGGGAAAATTGGTCGCGAGTTCATCAACAATCATGTGCAATCGGGCGACAAAACGGAGTTTCGCAAAACGGTAACCTTGACCGCAGGTCGGGTCTATCCGTTCAAGATCGATTTTATCCAACGTGAAAGAAAAACCGAAAAGCCACCCGCCAAGGTTTCGCTTTCCTGGATCCCACCCAACGGGATTGAGCAAATCATCCCGACGCGTCATTTGATTCGCGACGGGGCAACGGCAACGTTTTCGCTCGAGACAGAGTTACCACCGGATGATCGCAGTTACGGTTTCGAACGCGGAGTTGCAATCAATCGGCAATGGGATGAATCGACGACCGCTGCAAGCCTCGAGTTTGCTCAGATCGCAACCACCGAATTGTGGCGAGACTTCCGAAAAAAACACAAGAAAGAGTCGGAAGAAGACACCAATCGCTCGGTGCTAAAAAACTTCTTGACCGAGATCGTTCAAACCGCCTTTCGAGCACCTCTGAGCGAAGAGATCAAAAAACGATACGTGGACAATCAAGTCGAGGCGACAGAAGACGATGCGGAAGCCATCCAGCGATCCCTCCTGCTCTCGTTGAAATCGCCTCGGTTTCTGTATCCTTTGGCGGACCATGAACAGACTCTCTCTGCGAGGCACGCCAACCGGCTCACTCTGACTCTCTTGGATTCGTTTCCATCGGAGGAATGGCTGATAAAGAAAGTAAGAGAAGGCAAACTTGAAGATGTGAGTTCGGTGCGTGAAGTTGCCAAGTCGTTCGTGAAGGATTATCGCACGCAGGCGAAACTGAAAGACATGTTGCATGAGTGGCTCAACACCAAACGGTTTGGCGAGATCACGAAAAATGAATCCCTGTTCCCAGGTTTTGATCGGCACATTGCCAACGACTTACGAGAGTCCCTCGACGTGTTCTTGGACGATGTGGTCGGAAACGACAAGAGCGATTTCCGTCAGCTATTTACAGCCGACTGGACATACACCACAGATAGGTTGGAGGCTTTCTATGGTGAATCCTGGAAAGCGGCAGACGGCCAAGGAGTCGAATCGGTCAAGGCTTTGACAACGCGTATGAGACGAAGCGTGAGCGATCCCGAGCATCGGTTCGGCGTCCTTTCTCATCCCTACCTCATGAGCGGTATGTCCTACCATGACACGACCTCGCCGATCCATCGGGGGGTTTTTCTGATCCGGTACATCTTTGGTCGGACGCTTCGGCCGCCGAACGAAGCATTCACACCGCTTAGCCCGGACCTTCATCCCGATTTATCCACGCGAGAGCGAGTCAGCTTGCAAACCAGCCCCGACAATTGCCAGGTTTGCCATACCAAAATCAATGGGCTCGGATTCGGCTTGGAAAATTTCGACGCTGTGGGTAGATTTCGAAGTCAGGAAAAGGCCAAACCGGTAGATTCGACTGGAAATTACCTTGCTCGCGATGGCAAAGAAGTTTCTTTCAGCGGGCCCCGCGAGTTGGCCGATTATATTGTGACCAGTGAAGATGCGCACCGAGCCTTTGTGAACAGGGCCTTCCAACACTTTGTGAAGCAATCGGCGGCGGCGTTTGGGCCGGAAACCCTCGATGAATTGACCGAGAGCTTTCGACAAAACCATTTCAACATTAACGACTTAATTGCGGAAATCGCTGTGATCGCAGCGACACGCGATCCAGCCTTGAGCAGATAGGAAAACGACATGCACTCTTCGGTATCACGACGCGAGTTCCTTCTAAAAACGGGAATCAGTGCCGCAGCAGCCAATTTGATGCTCAGCTTGCCCAGTTTAGGACTGGCATCGTCCATGGCGGATCGCAAGCAGCGACTGGTGTTTATTTTTAGTCCTAACGGAATCATTCCTGAACATTTTTGGCCTGACAAAACAGGTTTCGATTTCGAACTGAAGCGAATCCTTTCCCCGCTTGCCGACTTCAAGAGTCAGATGATGACCTTGCACGGCATCTGCAACCAGATCAAAGGGGATGGTGACGGCCACATGCGAGGCATCGGTTGCTTGCTGACCGGCATCGAGTTGTTTCCGGGAGACGTCCAAGGGGGTTCCGATACTCCGGCGGGTTGGTCGATGGGGATATCCGTGGACCAGCACCTTAAAAACAAACTCCAAGCCAATCCGGAAACGCAGACTCGGTTCGGCTCGCTCGAGTTTGGAGTCATGGTACCTGAAAGGGCGGACACTTGGACGCGTATGTCGTATGCCGGCCCCAACCAGCCCGTTGCACCGATCGACAATCCCTACCAGATGTTCGATAAGCTTTACGGGCAATCCAAGAACCGAGCCTTGCTTGCGAGCGTGCTCGATGATTTAACTGCAGACTTTCGCAAAGTGGAGGAGCTTATCAGCATCGAAGATCGCCGCATGTTGGAAGAGCATGTCACAATGGTCCGGGAGATCGAAAAGGAATTGCAAGCAGAAGTGCAGTTGCAAGCGAGAAAGAAAGATGTCGGGCACGCGGTTCCGAAATTATCTCCCAACGTGGACGAGAAAAACGACAACATTCCTCTGATCACAAAGATGCAAATGGATCTGATGGTCAATAGCTTTGCCGCGGACTTCGCTCGCATTGCGACCTTCCAAATTACGAATAGCGTTGGCGAACCCAAGATGAAATGGCTCGGTATCGAAGAAGGGCATCACCATCTTTCGCACGAACCGGACACCAACGAAACGGCTTACGAAAAACTGATCAAAATCAACACTTGGTATTGCGAACAAGTTGCGTATCTTGCCAAACGCTTGGCAGAAACACCCGAGCCAGGTGGGCAAGGATCGATGCTAGACAATACGACCTTGGTATGGACTAACGAGTTGGGCAAAGGCAATTCGCATACTAGAAACAACATTCCGTTTATATTGGTGGGCGGAGGACTGGGTTTCAAAATGGGGCAAGCGTTGGATTTCAAAGATGTCTCGCACAATCGCTTATTGATGAATTTTTGCGAAGCGATGGGCTACCCCGAGAAGTCGTTCGGCAATCCCGATTTTTGTGCGGGTGGCGCACTCACAGGACTGGTTTAGTCCAGCCCTCGAAGCAAAAAAAGATTTTGTCGAACGGACGAACGGACGAACGGACGAACGGGCAGAAGGGCAGACGGACGGGACGATGGTCCCATCCTACGGTTTGGATTCGGCCGCTGCTCTAGTCGGCTCCATGGCAAAGGCTGAGTTTGAGGCTAGTTTTTGTTCCAATAGATAACTGCATTGTGGGTGGCTCTACCGACAGCGATGATGTCTTTGCGACCATCGCCATTCAAATCGGCAACGACCAAATCCTCCACCGCGACTTGACCGGGTTCGATCAACGTCCGTTCCCATTTCTCTTTGCCCGCGAAATCGTAGATGCGGACACCGCAACGGTGGGGCGCTGCCGCATCGTCTCGAACGCCCACGACGATCTCATCGTCGGTGTCGAAATCCAAGTCCGCACATGCGACTGCATGTCCCCACTTGAGTTGGTCGTCGATGACATTTCGGAGCATGAATCGCAGTGCGCGCTTTGGATCGTGCGAGTACACCACGACTTGATCGCCGTGCCAGGGCTCGATGGTTGCCAAGAAATTGCCACCGCCGGTAAAATGGCCGAGTCGGATTTCGCTGGAGCCTTTCGCAGGCGCGATCCCTTGGAATCCCATCCCCAGCGGATAGACAAATTTTCGGGAATCTTTCGTAAACATGATGCGTGTTGCTCCCTCGTAACTCGCTAACAATATGTCCGTGTTCCCTTCGTCGTTCATATCGACGATTTCGAAGTTGTGTGACACGTGCCTGGATTCATCCAACACCTTCAGAGGCCAAGCGTCCGTCTCGGGATTTGCGGGGATGTTCAACTGCAAAAGACGCACCGGAGCCTGATCAAACCCTGGTCCTGTCGTATTGCGACCTTTGAGTGGCAGCACCACCAGTTCCTTCCGACCGTCGCGGTCGAGGTCACCCCAATTCATCCGGTGAGTGGTGGGCTCCTCGGCAATTTTCGTGTAGCGCCATGGCTGTCGAGGATCGTTAGGAGATTTGAGCCAGCCAATTTCGCCACCGGATTTCGTATTGTTTGGCTGCCAATCGTGTCCAATAGCCAAGTCGATTTTTCCGTCGCCGTCGATATCCAACGGGGCCATGCAAACATTATCGTTCTTTGCATCGGGAGTCGCATGGATCACATGGACTTGCCAGGTTGGGTTTTCAAGCCAAACGAATCGCTTGCTATCAGCGATCAAAATATCGAGTTTTCCATCGCCGCTTAAGTCCAATGTTCGAACCGCGTATCCGACTTGGAGTTCGATGGGCAAAACCTGCGCGACCCATTGGGCATTCAACTCACATGTCCAAGAGACGAACCATATCAGTCCGAATAGCCTGAGGAGCATGTGCAGTCTGTGAAGCCTATGGGGTCCAAACTGCCGAGGCTCCCCTAGCTTTCTAGGCGCACCTGGGTTCGCTGGAAAGAATGCCCAAGACATTCTGATTCGAATATTCTCGCCGTACATCAACCGCCTCCTAGAATGCCATTCGAAACCAAAAAAGCATCATAGCAAATCAGAGTGGGCAGATGATTGGGGGCTACTTCAAACGCTCTTTTTTGACAGTTCCGTCTTGGGTTCCCAGCGGCATCACTCCCATGGTTCGAGCTTCGGAAATGGAGATGAGTTGTTTGTTGGGGTCGAGATCGGATTTGAAAGCTTCCAGGTGTTCGGAGATCTGGTTCTTTCCTGTTTCCAGAGCGGAAACAAACGTGGCATGGGATGCGGCGAACTCTTTCTTCTTAAGCTTTTCTGGTAACTTAGGAAGTTCGACAATCGGTTTGAGATTGTCGCTGCCCAGCATGGTTGTTTCTAATCCGAACAGAACGGGATCTTCTTTATTTCCATCTGAGAAAGCTAGAAAACAATGCCCAGGAACCATCACTAAATAGGCATCGAGGCCAATTCGCCGGAGGATGCTGGCCATGAGAACAGAGCCATCGACGCAATTTGCTTGTGAGGAAGTGACTGTATCGTCAAGAAATCGAACGGTTTGACTATACACGAACTTGCTTGGAGGAGCGGTGGATACGTCGCTGTATTTAATGCCGCGTCGCTGCAGTGCATTCCAAATCGCGAAGACTTGAGCGAGCACCTCGTCCTGGCTTTCGGATTGATAGCCGGTGAAGCCATTGATCAGCCCTTGGTCTTTGGCCGCGCTGAGCGCTTCTTTGAGCAGACCATCAATCCATGGATGGTTTTCATTGACGTAGGCCGCGAAGGTGATCGAAATGTCTTCAATGTCCTCGCCTTCATCGTCGAGTTTGACGTAGAAAGGGCAGTCATTGATCGACCGTAGCAGCACCGTTTCGTCG
>JANODW010000630.1:0-4092 GCA_031412875.1 Pirellula sp.
CGAATCTGCCGCGTGAGGGTCTCCATTTTTTGAAACGCGGAGATCTCCGGTCGGGAGGAAACTTCCTTCCTGCACACGCTCTGCTCAACCTCTGTACTCGGAGGCGTTCTCTGCAAGGCAGTGGGCTGGACAGTAGGCTGAGCCATAGGCTGGGCCCACGAACCACCGGACTTGGCCATTCCTGGCTCAAGCAGCGGCAGATCGAATAATGGCAAATACGGTGTCATCGGAGCCTCTCCCTGTTTTATTGCAAACCAAATGCAATGCTAGCATTCTCGGCTTTTTTGCGTTACCTTGCAATCCAATGCTTGCCGGGGGATCGATAACGAGCCCGCGTTTTGGGAATCTAAACAGGGCCCGTTGACACGAGTGGTCAATGTCCAGGGAGCAATACAGAAAAAAATCGGCAATCGCGGGCTTTTACAAAGCGATTTCTGAAACTTGACGATTGGGGCGCCTAGTTTGTTTTCTGTCTGTTGATTTGTGGCAAAATCCGTTAGGGTAGACTCATTCAAACGAATTCACTTACGACGAACTCCCTGTGATGAGCCAACCGAGCAAATTTAAAAGGAAGATGGTGATAGGCGCATTATTAGCCTGCGCAGCCGGGGTGATCTGCCATGGATGGGATCTTTTTATTTCGCAGGCAATTGAGAAAATAAAGATGCCCGGTGACCTTCGCAAGGCGGTTGGGCTTTCCGAATCTTTTGCCCATTCCAGTGGCTGCATTGTCATTTTTGCTTGCCTGCTTTGGATCGATTTGCGAAATCGAAAACTCCTTTGGCGAGCCGCTCTGTTTACGCTGCTTTGTGGCATTGTTTCTAACCTTACCAAGATGATGATTCCGCGTATTCGACCTCATGCGATCGACCAATCCGAGTATGAGATCGTCTCAAGTTGGCAAACTTGGGGGGTACCTTGGAGCGGTACCTGGTCGGAAGAACAGTTTCGCAGTTTTCCGTCGGGCCATTCCGCAACGGCGGTCGCCTTTGCGATCGGATTGTCTCAGGTCTACCCGCGAGGCAAATGGTTTTTCGCTGCCATTGCGGCCTCTGCTTGCTTCCAGCGATTGGAATCGCAGGCCCATTACCTTTCGGATATCATGGGAGGTGTTGCGATCACCCTGCTTCTTTCGGTGTGGTATTGGAAAGACTCGAATGCCAGAAAAGAAAAGAGCCCAGGCGAATCGATCCTTCATCCACCATTATTGACGACTGAATGAACCCAACGATAGATTGCGAACTTCTCTTTCCTCCGGCTGCGCGAGGAGGAGCGTTGACCATAGGTAACTTTGATGGAGTGCACCGGGGGCATCAGGCGATCGTTTCTCAAGTTCGCAGGCTGGCCGATCAAGTGTCGGGGCCGGCGGTGGTATTTACTTTTGATCCGCCACCATCAAGACTTTTGCGACCAGAGTTTGCACCGGCATTGTTGACAGGGATAGAGCGTCGGACGGAGCTTCTCAAAAAACTCGGTATCGACTTCGTCATCGTCTATCCGACAACCAAGCAGCTTTTGGATCTAGAACCCGAGCAGTTTTTTGAAGACGTCGTCGTCCGTTCGCTCGGCGCAAAAGCGATCGCCGAGGGTGAGAACTTTCAGTTCGGAAAACGGCGTCGGGGTGACATCCGGATGCTTCAACAATTGTGCCACCAGCATAATGTCCTTTTCACCTTGCTGGAGGCTCAGCAGGACGACGGGCAATGGATATCGAGTACGCGAATCCGTTCCTTGATCGAGTCGGGCGACATCGCTTCTGCCAATCGACTGTTAATCGAACCGTATCGTATTTCGGGTTGGGTCGGACTCGGGGCGCAACGAGGTAGGACGTTAGGGTTTCCGACAGCTAATTTGCAACGCATCGCGGTCCTATGTCCACCGCATGGAGTGTATGCAGGACGGGTGGTGGGTTGTTCCCGAAACTCCTCAAATGCCATGGCTTCGTCTAACCCAATAGGGCATTCTGTTGCAATCAATATCGGGCCCAATCCCACCTTTGGTGACAACGACTCAAAGGTCGAAGTGCACATCATCGACTATGCAGGTGACCTTTACGATGAGGAGCTGACCATCGCACTGCTGGACAAGCTTCGAGACGTCCAAAAATTCGACTCGAAAGAAGAATTGGTCAAACAACTTTCGCACGATATCGTTCGAGCAAAAGCCGTTGCGAACCGATGGACGGCGCAATCTAGTTACTAGGCTCTGCCTAGTAACTCAATGCAAGCGAGGCTCCGCCTCGCCGAAATGTTTCGTTAGTCTGTGAACTCAGGAGGCAGGAGCCTCCACGGCAGTGCGTTCCCAGGCAGAGCCTGGGAACGAGTAGGTTCGTTCGGGACAATGGTCCCAAACTACGGGACAAAGGTCCCAAACTACGTTAGTATTGATCCTGCCATGACCCAACTTTGTCCTTTAGCGATCCGAAGCCGCGAGCGGCCTCAAGCCAGCCCTATGAATCCCTTTCGCAAAAATCCCCATCGAAACCGATTCGCTCTGGCTTTCCTGCTTGTTCCCGTCTTCGGATGTGAGGTCAAGAACGCTCAACAACCCCCTAGTGGGCTGGAGGTGGAAATGCCAGGCGCACTCGGGAAAGAACGCCATGTCGACGAACCGAACTCATTGGGTTTCTCCAAGATTCGCATCCGCGAAGGAGAGCTTTACAAAGAAGGCGTCGTCGATCGTAATGGTCGCGAGATTGTTCAATCCAGCGAAAATTTGTTGATCGACGACATCACTGAAAATTTTGCGTTGGTGCGATATGGCCGCAAGTTTCTGTTCGTGCCGCTCGACCAAGGGTTCGTGTCCGCAGAAGACATGGAAGCCGTCAACGGCTTTCAATACGCGGAACCCTATCGTTGCGGACTGGCAATGGTGAGCGTTGACGATGTCCGTTTTTACATCGACGGCAGTGGACAAAAAGCATTTGACTCCGTTTTCGAGTTCGCAGAATCCTTTCACTATGATCGCGCCTTGGTGCGAGCAGACAATCGTTTTCGCATTATCGATACGTCCGGCCAAACCATTGCCGAACTGAAATACGATCAAGTGAACTTGCAAAGCCCTTGGTGTTGGCAGGTAACCAACAAAGAAAACCAAATCTATTACAGTGGATTTGTCGATCTAAACGGCAAGGAGATTACGGAGTTGATCTATGAGGATGTTGGGTACTACGACCCTGAAGTGAAACGTATTCGTGTAGGCTTGCGGAAGCGATTCGGGTTTTTAGACGAAAATGCAAAGGTTGTTATCCCGTTGCAGTATGAATATGCGGAACCATTCGATCGCGGAAAAGCAAAGGTCAGCCTTAACGGTCGCGCTTTTTTTATCAATCCAGACGGTGTGGAATTAGAAGAATAGAGATTGAGCCAATGTTGAACCATCTCGGTCAGCGAAAGTGTTTTGCGTGGATCCTAATTCTTTGGATCGCAAACTCGGCGGCTGCGCATGAAAACGATGCTACCGCAGCACTTGACGGCTCGTCTACGAACAAGCCGAATATCTTGCTCATACTCGCTGATGATTTGGGATACGGAGACGTCGCGTGTTACAACCCAGAGGCCCGTGTAAAAACGCCGAACCTGGATGCGTTAGCCAAGAGCGGCATGCGATTTACGGACGCACATAGTCCCTGCACCGTTTGTACGCCCAGTCGCTACAGTTTGATGACCGGTCAAATGGCATTTCGAGTGCCCAATGGTGGCCGCGTTTTTACAGGGGCGGGCGGCCCATCCTTGATCGCGCCGGGCCGCATGACACTGCCTCAAATGCTGCGCGAGCATGGGTACGCTACGGCTTGTATTGGAAAATGGCATGTGGGCTTAACCTTTCATGATAGCGATGGCAAGCCAATCCATGATGGCGCTTTGGATGCGATCCCGAGAATCGACTACTCACGCCGAATTGATGGGGGCCCGATCGACTGCGGTTTTGATCATTTTTTCGGAACGGCTTGTTGCCCGACCACGGATTGGTTGTACGCATACATCGACGGCGATCGAATCCCCGTTCCGCCTACTCAATTGCTCGACAAAGCAAACTTACCTAAACATCCGTATTCAAACGACAATCGTCGCGGTTGGCAGGCGCCCGATT
>JANODW010000631.1:0-2761 GCA_031412875.1 Pirellula sp.
GTCTTGCTTCAGAAAATTTCTGATTTGCTAAAGGCCTAATGCGGCTAAAAAATCCTCATAGGCAAAGAACTGGCAAAAGGGGCGAATTTGACGGGCCTCCTTCCTCAGCACGGACAATCGTGCGCAGGCTTGAATTACACCCGAGCTTTGACTGCTGGGTGACCAGCCAACCGCTCGTATGCTTTTGGACGAATTCTTGCATGTTTCGAAACACGAGTTGTCCTACCTTTACAACCGTGTAATCGTCTGTTCTCATAGATTTAGGTATTCATTAGTGTCAAGGACCGAACCAATGAACTTAATCTCATCTCGCGTAGGATGGGTCCATTTTCCCGTCCGTTTGTTTGTTCGGGACAATGGTCCCAAACTACGGCTGGTATGTTTCAGCCTGCCGCTCGCCTTACTACATTTTCAAACACGGAGCCTCTTTTCAGATGGTAAAGATTGCAATCGTATATTTTTCCGCGACAGGCCACACCGAGCAAGTTGCTCATGCCGTTGCAGATGGGGCGAAAGCCGTTGCAGGAACGGAAGTTTCTGTACACCGCATTGTCGGCGAAGATATTCATGAAGGCCGATGGAAAAACGATACGATTATCGCCTCTCTAAACGCTGCAGACGCGATCGTCTTTGGAACTCCGACTTATATGGGTGGCTATGCCGCCCAGTTCAAAAATTTCATTGATGCTTGTGGCGGCATCTGGTACCAACAAGGATGGAGAGACAAGATCGGAGCTGGCTTTACGCATTCGCAGGGGCTTTCAGGAGACAAACTCCATACGCTGACAGGGTTGATGATCAACAGTATGCAGCACAGCATGATCTGGGTCGGGACCGGAGTATTGCCAGAAGGCGCAACACCAGAAAAAACCAATCGGCTCTCGAGTTACAGTGGAGCCATGGCGCAGTCCAACATGGACCAGCTCAATATAGGAGAAGGCGATCGGCATACAGCCGTGCTGCTCGGGAAGCGAGTCGCTGAAGTCACAATGCGGTGGAAGGAATAAATCGTGGCTCAAATCGATCTGACAGCGTTCCCGGAGTTAACTCAGGATGAGATAGGTCAGATCAAAAGGATTGCCAAGCAGGAGAGATTGCAGGCAGGAGCAACTCTCTTTCGAGTCGGCGATTGCGAAATCGACTTGGTCGTCGTGCTAACGGGATCTATCGATATTCTGAACCCGTCCGATTCCAATCGAGTCATCGCATCCCATGGACCTGCTCAGTTTTGTGGCGATATCGATCTGATCACGGGTCGCCCAGTTATCGTTACAGCCATCACGAGTAGCGAGACAGAGGTTCTCAGAGTTCCTTTTCCTCTGATACGCACTTTGCTGAATCGTGTGCCCAGCTTGGGTGAGAAGCTGATGTCGGCATTCACTCAGAGGAGGAAATTACTTTCAGAGACCGGCAAGCTCGGCTTGTTGGTTGTTGGAGAGAGGCATTGCCGTGAAACGAATTTCGTTCGTGAGTTCTTGCACAAAAATTTTGTCCCGTTCACTTGGCATGAACTCAGTTCGGACCGAGGCGCTAAGGAATTTCAGCGCATGGGATCTCCCAAGGCGTCTCCCGTGGTCGAATGCGGCGACGGTCGAGTGCTGGTCAACCCATCGCTTCGGGAACTAGGCGACTGCGCGGGCGTGTGGCGTTTGCGCCCCAAGGGCAAAATCCATCTTGCGATCGTAGGTGCCGGACCGGCTGGGATGGCTGCAGCGGTGTACGCTGCCTCCGAAGGATTGACAACGGTGTTGCTTGATCGCATGGGACCAGGCGGACAAGCGTCTGGTTCCTCCAAAATCGAAAACTTCATTGGCTTTCCCGCCGGACTAAGCGGCGCTGATTTGGCAACCCGCGGAGTGCTGCAACTCATGAAGTTCGGAGCCAATATTGTTGCCCCTGTAGAGGTCATTGCCATCGATGACAAAGCGGGGCCTGACGGACCCTTGACCCTTTCTTTGAACGACGACACGACGATGCAGGCGGACGTTGTTTTGATTGCAACCGGAGTGCGATGGCGTCGATTGGAAGCCGTGGGGGCGAGCGATTTCGAGGGTACTGGCGTTCACTATGTATGCACTGCCGTCGAAGCACACTTGTACGACGGCCAGGACGTGGCGGTTGTGGGTGCAGGCAACTCCGCCGGACAAGCGGCGATGTTCTTGGCCGAATGTTGCCGAACACGCCAAGTGCACATGATTGTTCGAAACAAGCTTGGGCCAGGAATGTCCGAGTATTTATCAACCCGAATTCGCAGCACTGCAAACATAATAGTCCACGAAGGTTGCGAGATCGCGAAGGTGGTCGGTACAAGTCAGCCCGAGTATGTCGAATTGCACACGACTGCAAATGAAAACGCTGCCTCGCTCCCATGCAGTGCGATGTTCGTTTTCATCGGTGCAGAACCTTGTTCTGATTGGTTACCTCCGCGCATTGGACGCGATGAAAAAGGCTACCTTTTGACGGGGACCGATGTGCTTCGTTCCGTCGCTTGGACGCGGAACGATCGCGATCCACTGCCGTTGGAAACGACCTTTCCAAAGGTACTCGCGGCCGGAGACATTCGATCTGGTTCCACCAAACGGGTGGGATTCGCTGTCGGTGACGGATCGCTAGCCGTCACCTGCGTTCATAAATTGCTTTCAAGCTAGCTGGCTGGCTTGAAAGCGCAAAGGATCACTCAAAAAGAAGATGCTTCAGTATCAGGAGATTGCACGAATGAGATATGTCTACGGCATTATAATTTGCATAGGATCCTTTATCG
>JANODW010000632.1:0-4939 GCA_031412875.1 Pirellula sp.
CCCCCTTTACTGGATCCTATAAGCCCGAAGGACGCCTGTCCTCGCTGGACGGACGAAGCCTCGCTGGCATCTGGAAGCTCGAAGTCACCGACGACACGCGGGCCGACAAAGGGACGTTGTTGAACTGGTCTATGAACGTAAGGTACGCTGTCTTCGCAACCGCACCCAACGCGATAGTGACCCCAACATCGGGCCTTGCGACAACCGAAAGCGGGGGCGTCGCCAGTTTCACCGTACGCCTAGATAATGCTCCAACCAAGGACGTTATCATTCCCGTTGCATCCAACGATACCACGGAAGGGACCGTTTCCGTATCGAGTCTCGTCTTCACTGCAGCCAATTGGAACGTCGCTCAAACTGTCACAATCACCGGCGTCGATGATAGTATCGTCGATGGCAGCATCGGATATGCGATCGTTTTAGGGGCAGCGACAAGTGCGGACCCTGACTTCCAGGGCTTGAACCCCACCGACGTCTCCGTCACCAATACAGACAATGAAATCCCCCCGACCAAATTCTTTGTTGTCAACGACGGCAGTCCAGACCGCACGTTTGAATATGGATCAACCGGCACCCCGATCGAAAGCTATGCGCTCAGCAGCGCTAACACCGCATCCAGAGGCATAGCGAGCAATGCTGCAGGCGACAGAGTTTGGGTGGCCGACGTAAATCGCAAAGTCTATGTCTACGACAACAACGGCACTTTCCGCGGTTCGTGGACCGCGGGGACGCTCACGTCGACCGCTCAAGTCGAGGGTATAACCGTTTTCGGCAACCATGTTTGGATCGTCGACAACAAGACAGACAAGGTCTTTCAATACTCTAATGCTGCCGGATTGTTGGGGGGTTCTCTGAATTCCTCAAGCAACTTTAGCCTCGCTAGCGGCAATGGCAACGCCAAGGGGATCGTCACCGATGGAAACTTCATTTGGGTTATCAACGATAGTTCGACGGATAAAGTTTTCAAATACTCTATGAACGGAACGCTATTGGGCAGTTGGACGATCGACGCGGCAAACACGTCACCGACTGGGCTGACTATCGACCCAAGCAATGCGAATCACATCTGGACGGTCGATAGCGGTACCAAGAGAATCTACCAGTACGATAACGCTGCAGGCAGGATATCGAGCAGTCAATCCGCGTCGGTATCGTTTGCGTTGGCCGCCAACAACTCCAACCCTCAAGATATCGCGGATCCGCCAATCGGCTACGCAATGAGCAACTCTCTCCCATCGAGTGTCGAGGGGGGAGTAGAAAATAAGCAAGCGTTCGCCAGCCCATTGATAGTCGACCCGTTGGTTTCAACAGCGTTCCTTCAGCCTCGAATCGATACCTCGAACGTTCCAACGATTCGTTATCAAACTGAGACCCTCGCGACCCGTTTTGGATTGCCATTCCTCGATTCCGTTCCAACCCGACAACCCGCTAAAGCAACTCTGCCAACGGCGATGGCGATCGGCGAAACCGAGTCGACCGATGGCAAGAAACCTACGGAAAAAATGGCCACGCTCGACATGGCATTGGAGGAACTGCTGAATGATTGGCAGTCGTAAATCAGCCGTAGTTTGGGACCATTGTCCCGAACTAACAAACGGACGGGACAAAGGTCTCGTCCTACGGTAGTAATGATCCTGCCGCTCGCCTTAAGGAGCTCTCATCACAGGCTGAAAGCGTTTGCCGCGATGATAGGTGTCGCTGACTACTTTCTGGGCTCGCGGACAAAACGGATGCGGCAGCCTCGGGCAAGTGTCTCGGTGACCTCGGGCTTTGTCCCGGACAGCAAGGAACGGATCGCATTGTCAACGTAAGTGCGTTTCACTTGCTTGGCGAGGGTGCTATCGTCCAAGCTGCCCATGTAGGCTACCTTCCGGTCTTGATCCAAGACAAAAAACTCGGGGGTAAAATTGGCCCCAAACTGCTTGGCGATTTGTTGTGACTCATCGTACAAGTAGGCGAAGGGATAGCCTTTGCTCTTGGATCGCTCGATCATTTTCTCCATGGAGTCGTCGGGAACTCGATTCACATTGATGGCCACCCATGCAACCTCTTGGTGTTTGCGAGCAAGTTCGATGATGCGATCTTCGTAGTCCTTCGCAATCGGGCAGGTGTTGCAAGTGAACACGACAACGACAGCTTTTTTGTCGCGGAGGTCAGTGAGCGAATGCTTGGCCCCATCGGTTCCAGGCAAATCGACCCATGACGGAGCAGCGTCTCCGATCTTGAGCACTTCATTGTGTTCGCCGGCGACTGCCGTCAAGGACTCCCTTGCAGTTAGCAGTGCAAGCATGAACAAAAGGAGAACTCGAAACATATTGCGATCCGAAAGGGGAATGTAGTATTTTGGACTCTCGCCAGGAGGACCTATATTCTACTTCAACGTCCCAAAATGGGAAATCGAACTGCCGTCGAGAGGCCACCCGCTTTCCATTGTGTTTTTCGTAGCGGCAGAGCGCAAGCCCTCCGGTGTCGCGGCTGAGATCGCAGTGATTCTTTGCAGGTCCCAACCGGACGGGTTGCGCCGTTCCGCTACTAAAGGCAATGCCATTTGCGAACGCCCCGTGGCGAAACCGCGTGATTTTGCCTGGCTGCGACATTCCTATAAATCGGCTATATTCCTTGCTGTCGTAACCGGGTTTTGCCTGCGCGGGGCCGAGCCCATTGCCAGCTTGGATTTTCAAAAAGGGAAATTGCGTGCTTTCACATTCAGCACTGTTGTCACACCGCCACATCGCGTTGCTCACCGATGGATATTCGACTCCGTTCCTCGCCAAGACGGCGATCAGCATGCTTCGTTATCGCACAGACGACATCGCGGCCGTGGTGGATGTTCAAGCTGCCGGGAAAACCGCACAGGAGCTCTTTGGCACGGGCGGAAATACACCGGTTGTTGCGAATCTGTTCGATTCCGACTTTGACGCAGCCTCGATCGACGCGCTTTACATAGGAATTGCACCTCCAGGTGGAAAACTGCCGGAGGAATGGCGTCCGATCATTGAAAACTGCATTCGGCGCAAGATCGATATCGTTTCGGGATTGCACGATTTTTTGGTGGACGACGCCAACTACTCGGAGCTGGCAGGAATCAGCGGCGCACGGTTGATCGATGTGCGTCGCAACCAATACAAAGAAACGGCCAATCGCCACTTGTTCCGAAAAGGAAATGTGCGTATTCACGCCGTAGGAAACGATTGCAGTATCGGCAAAATGGTGGCATCGCTCGAGGTCCAGATGGGACTGACCGCGTTGGGGCACGATGCCAAATTTTTGGCGACGGGGCAGACCGGTATCATGATTTCAGGCGAGGGCGTCCCGATCGATTGCGTGGTCGCTGACTTTGTGAACGGGGCTGCAGAAGAATTGGTGGCCGAAAACGAGCAACATGACTTTTTGCTCGTCGAAGGGCAAGGAAGTATCTCGCACCCCGCCTATTCGGCAGTGACGCTCGGGCTGCTGCACGGTTGCGCTCCGGACGGATTGATCTTTTGCTATGAAGCGGGACGCAAACAAGTCAAAGGCTTTGACAACATAGATATCCCGCCGATGATCGAACAAATGAAAGCCTGCGAGATAATGGCCAACCTCCGCCATCCATGCAAAATCATCGGCATCGCCATCAATACACGAACCATGAGCCAAGCGGATGCGTTGGCCGAAATTGCGCAAACCGAAGCAACCTACGGATTGCCTACCTGCGATGTCTATCGAACCGGCGCGGACAAATTGGTCCAAGCCTGTATCGCTTTGCGAAAGGAATTGGGTTCCGAATGAAAATGAGATTGTTCCGAGTGAGCCTCCCCCTTGCTCATCAGTTCACCATCGCCAGAGAATCCATTTCGGCGCAAGGGTCTTTGCTCGTGGAGCTGGAGCATGATGGGGTCTGCGGCTATGGAGAAGTTACCGAAAACCAATTCTATGGCCATACCTTGGATTCCATCTCCGCCTCCCTTCTCAAGTTGGAGGGAAGACTCGACCGGTACATCGACGCGTCGCCGATCGACCTCTGGTCCTCTACGCGTGACCTGCTAGAGGGCGATATGTTCGCTCTGTCGGCAATCGATATCGCTGCTCACGATTATCACGGCAAGCGACTCGGCATCCCAACTTGGAAAGACTGGGGACTCGTTTGGACGGGAACACCGCAATCGAGTTACACGATCGGTATCGATACGCTGCCCACCATGGTCGCCAAGCTTCAGGAGCAGCCTGGGTGGAGCATCTACAAGATCAAACTGGGAACCGCGAACGACCTGCAGGTCATTGCCGAACTGCGCAAACACACCCATGCTGTGTTTCGCGTCGACGCCAATTGCGGCTGGTCGCCTTCTCAAGCCATCGCGAATTCCCTGCCATTAAAAGAGCTCGGAGTTGAGTTCATCGAGCAGCCGTTTCCTATTGAAACCGCGGCCTCTGAGAAGCTGCGAGTTTATCAGGAGTCCGCCTTGCCGATCCTTGCCGATGAGGACTGCCAAATCGACTCCGATGTCGAAAAATGCCACGGGTTGTACCATGGAATCAACGTCAAGATCTGCAAATGTGGCGGCCTCACTCCCGCACTGAAAATGCTCCGCCAAGCCAAGAGCCTAGGCATGAAAACGATGGTCGGCTGCATGGTGGAAAGCGCCATCGGAATCAGCGGTGCCGCGCACTTAATGCCGCTGATGGACTATGCCGATCTGGATGGCGCGGTTTTGCTCGCCGATTCCCCTACCGAAGGTGTTCGCGTGGAGCGGGGACTGGTCCATTTGACGGACCGGCCAGGAACCGGCGCCATGTTGCGATGGGATAAGCTAGACCCGTTTTTGTGCAAGTAGCGTCGTTTTTGCGAAAGACTAACGGTAGATCAATACCAAACGATTGGGCCATATTCCCCTCCCTTTACCAGATCAGAACCATGGTCCCTGTGAATGTTAGGTACAATGGTACCCAACATATGGAC
>JANODW010000633.1:0-3001 GCA_031412875.1 Pirellula sp.
CTCGTGAACTATGGTCTCCTGACCGGCTAAATCGATTGAGCGTTGGAATTGCACGTTGTTCTAAGGCGAGCGGCAGGCTGAAACATTCCAGCCGTAGTTTGGGACCATCGTCCCGAACAGACAGACGGACGAACGGACGGACGGGACTATGGTCCCATCCTACGGTAGCAATGATCCCGCCGCTCGCCTAACAGCGGGGACTCAGGCGATAGCAAGGGAATTCTTTGGCAAAGATGTGCAATCGTGGCCCTTTTCTCTGCCTGTGCACTTGTTCTAGGCAACGCTTGGTAACTCGTCTCTCCAGCGCCCGTTTCCTTCGAGCCCGGGGGGTGAAAAATACTTAGCATAAAAGACCGCTAACTATTTGTCCAAGTCATCGGAATCCGAAGTGAATAACAACATCAAAGCAAAAAGAAAATTACGGTTGGCGGATTGCCTGCGAGGCAGTGCTCTTCTGTTCGTAATCGCTGGCATGATGTCGATTGCAACGGCTCCCTTTCAGGGATGGATGACCTCGGAAAACAGGTTCAAATCGTCGGCGGCAGAATCACTGCATGATCTTGCCGGGAGCTATGTGCAGCAGATTGAAAGAACGGTTGCACCCGCGATCCAAAGGACGCAAAAGCTGGCCGCGAGTAAAGAAATTGCGACAGCCATTCAGAACCAGGATGTAGACACGCTCATCGCATTGTGCAATCGGGAAGTCTGCAATTCCACCGAGGTAGATACCGTCGCGCTTTTCAACGCGGACGGCAAGATCCTGGCAATCAACCATGTGTATGCGGATGGCGCTTCGATTTCCCCAGGCCGTGTAAGCAAAGTTATGCAGACGCCGTTTGAAACTCGCAAGATCATCTCCCGATGTATCTCCAACGATACCGGAGTGGAAACTTTGGAATTCCAGACAGATTGCGATATTACCCCCGCTTTTTTTGATTCCAGTGGTTTATCCATTGCGTACTCCGTTCCGATCTACGACCCGATTTCTAAAATACGCACGGGCGTTGTCAGCACTCGACTTCGATTTGAACGCATCTCCTCGATTTTCGAGCAAACCAAAAAGCGACATCATGAAAAAATATTTTTGGTCACCGACAGTGGCGAGTACTTCGATGAAGCGATTCAATTCGGAAATCAGACTCCTCCGATAGCTGCAGATACGATCAAGGGTCTTGTCGAGCCAATGGTGTTAGGAGCCACGACGAACGCGAACGCAGCATTGGAGGATTCCTTTCTAGAAATGGTACGATTGAATCCATTCAAGACCAACGATGGTGCGGGAGTCCAAGTGATGGTGGTTGCGGATCGCCATTGGCTTGAGCGAGAGAATCGACTGGCGCAACTGCTGGCAATAGGATTTCCCATCGGCCTAGGAGTTCTTTTGATTTTGTCCGGCGGGGTCGCATGGTGTGGTGGAAGCCTAGCTTCACAACGCGATCGACTGTTGCGGGCAGAAGGCACCAAACAGCGGTTGGCAACGATCATTGAATGCAGTGAAGACGCGATCATCATCGAATCAACCGAAGGCAATATCAGCTATTGGAATGCCGGAGCGCAAAGGCTTTTTGGGTACACGGTCGATGAAGTACTCCATGAGCCCGTAGATATGCTCGTTCCTGCCGAACATATGGACGCAAAGCGACGCCTTTTTCAATTGTTGTTAAAAGGGGAGCGAGTCAGTCAGTTCGAAACTGTTCGGCGGGCTAAAGACGGCAGCTTGATCGACGTGTCGATCTCATTGACAGTGTTGCGGGACGAATTGGGAGCGATCGTCGGCTTTTCTAAGATCGTTCGCGATATCCGAGCCCACAAAATTGCGGAAGCGGAACTCGATGCGGCTCGTGGAATGGCGGTCGCTGCGAACCAAAGCAAAAGCGAATTCCTTGCGAACATGAGCCATGAAATTCGTACGCCCATGACGGCGATCCTCGGATTTGCCGAACTACTCGACAATGGGAGCGAACTCTGCGCGGATTCTTCGTTTGCTAAAAATGCGCTTCATACGATTCGCTCGAACGCAGACCACTTGCTCACCGTCATCAACGATATCCTCGACATGTCCAAAATCGAAGCAGGAAAAATGACCGTGGAATGTGTCGAAGTTTCGATCGTTCAACTGGTCGATGAGGTGATGTCGCTCATGCAAACTCAAGCAAAGGGAAAAGGAATCTCGACCCGGATCGAATACGAAACCAAGATTCCGCATCACATCCATTCCGATCCAACGCGACTCAGGCAGATCTTGCTCAACTTGGTCGGGAATGCGATTAAGTTTACCGAAGTGGGAGAAGTCTCCTTGCACGCTTCGTACTTGCTCGAGACGAACCAAGTTCAATTTAGAGTGGTGGACACGGGCATTGGCATGACGCCACAACAAGTGAAGGTGATCGCTGCTTTTGGTGCATTCTCGCAGGCGGATACCTCCACGACCCGTCAATTTGGTGGTTCAGGACTCGGCCTTCGCATTTCTAATACCCTTGCAAAGATGCTAGGTGGATGCCTGCAAGTGGAATCGATCAATGGCAAAGGAAGTACTTTTTACGCCACCATTGCGGCAGGTGATGTATCTAACGCGGAGCTTGTGGATCCGATCCAAGAAATGTCGAATTTCGATGGGCTTCGAATCAATGACGAAACAAAAAGCGAAGAAGCAATGCAGTCAGATAATGCACCGCTAACCGGTCTTCGTATCCTGCTTGCCGAAGATGGGCCCGACAATCAACGCCTCATTTCCTTCCTGCTGAAAAAAGCGGGCGCTGAGGTAACGATTGCAGAAAACGGCCTTGTCGCTTCGGAACTGGTCGAGACGGACGCGAGTTGTTTCGATGTCGTATTCATGGATATGCAGATGCCCGAGTTGGATGGCTACGGAGCTACGAGTCGTTTGCGATTGGGTGGGCACACTCTCCCCATCATCGCGCTCACGGCGCATGCGATGCCCGGCGATAGGCAGAAATGCTTGGATGCCGGTTGCGATGACTACACATCGAAACCCATCGAC
>JANODW010000634.1:0-2118 GCA_031412875.1 Pirellula sp.
CACTAGGGTACAGCGAAGCGATCGAATTGGCGGACCAGTTTTGATACGGGGGCCAGTTTTGATACGGGGGCCAGTTTTGATACAGGGGCCAGTTTTGATACGGGGGACCGTAGGGGTTTTGGTAGACTGGATAAGCAAGGCGGTCGGCGTAAGTAGTCGCTCGGGCGGGTGCAGTAGAAAACAATCCGGTCAAAAGATTGGGTTGAAGCGCGAATAGTCCCAAGACCAGAAAGCCAAGCTCGGCCCAATACGATCGCGCTTGCCGTTTCTGGCGAGGAACATATGACATCGCATTCATCCTTGTATTGCCGCGGATGCTACACGAAATCTGTGAATGAATAAAAGAGCAATATCAAAGCATTCACGTAGGCTCGATTTCTTTGGACTCAACGTCCTCGATCGCTCGCAGGCCGCTCATGTCGATCACGGTTCCCGGCTTTAAGACTTCCATGCGGAGCGTATCCGAATCCAGCTCTGGGATGCAAGCCATCACGTAGGACTTCCCCAATACGCCGATGCGTCCCGATGCGACTTGGACAACCATCGCGGTTCCTTCGTCGACCCCGAAGCCGATCAGTTTCCGTTCCATTCGCAGGGTCTTGGCAAGCCTTTGCATCCTATTGCGGTAAAAGAAGTGTTGATCGACGACGGAGTCTTTGAGCAAGTCCAACCCGCGGCGGAGTTTTGGTTCCGTGCGCCCTTCTTCGATCATCACTTTGGTCATGATGGCTGCACCGGCCGAAGTCCCACCGATGATCCCGCCTCGATCGAGTAGTTCTTGCAAACGGATTTCGGTTTGAGTCCCTGCGTAGAGGTTTGCGAGCCAAGACTGTTCGCCACCACTGAACCAGACCGCCGTCGCATTTCGCAGCGGTTCGGAAAAGCAGGGATCGTCGGCCGTTTCTCGCGTGGAGGCTTGAAGGATTCGCATCGACGCGAATCGCCATCCTCGCCATTCCGCTTTGAGCCTTTTCGAATCGGCCCGCGAGGCTGCGTAAGCTGGGATGATGACCAATCGGCCTTTTTTGCCACCCGCCAGTTCCCAAAACCGCTGATTCACAATCGGGGGCATCTCTCCCCCGCCAGCGATCAACAGGGTTCCGCCCCGAAAACGCCCAAGGAATTCCGATTCGTTTTCCTGCGCAAAGGGGCTTAGTCCAAACCACGATGCCAAGATCGCAATCCCACCGGCTGCGATGCATCCCGCCGAAACTGCAAGCCGGCGTCTAGAGAGGCTCAAAAAACGTCCTACGATCACGCTCCGAAGGGACATGAAAGGCGCTCCAAGATAAGAGTTGTAGACCGGTGAGGCGAAAAGGTGAGTTGCAAAAGAACGGTCATTTTTCTTTTGAACCCCAGCACCCTGAGCAAACTTTGGCAATCCGCCAGCGCGCTGATAAGAAGTACGGTATCGGTCCCCGACCGGTTCGCCGAATAGAAATTAACTTTTCGTAGGATGGGACCTCCGTCCCGTCCGTCTGTCCATTTGTTTTGTTTTTTCGTTCGGGACAATGGTCCCAAACTACGGGTTTCAGCCTGCCGAACGTCTAACGCAACGCATACGGAGCGGACAACGGATCGCCGATGACGATGTCTTCCCAGCCCACAAATCGGGACGCTGCGTAAAAACTCTCCGCTAACGTCCAACCTCGCGTGTATCGGTCGAACAGCACGCTGGGGGAGGCAACGGCCAACAAAAACGGCTCGTCGCAGTAGCCTTTGACGCCTGTGACACGCGCTTCTATCAAATCCGCGATCAGCGACTGACCACCCGAGGTGGGCAAGAAAGTGCGTGCACTGGTCGAGACCGCTGTTTCGGCGATCGCACCGGGAGCGAAACGCATCGACAAATAATTCGCAGGCACGTATTTTCCGTCGTTGCTACCCCAAGACGCATAGCCCATCAGCGGCTGTTTGCTCTCCGCGAATGTCTCGGTTCGATCCAGTTCGCAAGGCAGTCCTGCCTGGGTGAGATTGCTATAGCAGGCAAACAAATCCACATTCCATTCGCCCCATCCGATTTCCGTTATCGTTTCCATATCTTTCATCCCTTCGCGAAAGGGTGATACCGGCACTTTTGATGTGTCCACAGGGTCGGGTAGCGCCATGGAATCGAGC
>JANODW010000635.1:0-11309 GCA_031412875.1 Pirellula sp.
TCCTACGATGGTAATGATCCTGCCGCTCGCCACAGCGAGTGCTATGCCATAAAAAAAGCACACGCGAGATGCGTGTGCTTTTGCTTTGGCAATCGGGCGAGTCTGTAGCTCGCCTTTCACGTTTGCGGACTAACTAACCGACTTGATCGTCTTGAGCAATCGCGAAATGATCTTGTATGGATCGGCTTGCGAGTTCGGTCGGCGGTCTTCCATGTAACCCTTGTAGCCAGCGTTCATGAAGCTGTGCGGGATGCGAATCGAAGCACCGCGGTCAGCAACTCCGTAGCTAAACTTGTCGATCGATTGCGTTTCGTGCAAACCGGTCAATCGCAAGTGATTGTCTGGGCCATAGGCGGCAATATGCTCGTCGCGATACTTGTCAAAAGCGGCCATCAGCTTATCAAAGTACTCTTTGCCACCTTGGTCGCGAAGGATCATCGTTGAGAAGTTGGTATGCATCCCCGATCCGTTCCAATCCCCCTTGATCGGCTTGCAGTACAACTCGATGTCCAGGCCGTACTTTTCTGCAAGTCGGAACAGCAAGTAGCGCGAGATCCACATATCGTCGCAAACCTTTTTGGATCCCTTTGCAAAGATTTGGTACTCCCATTGCCCCTTTGCAACTTCCGCATTGATGCCTTCGAGAGTGATTCCTGCATCGAGACAAATGTCGATGTGCTCCTCGACCACTTGCCTGGCAATATCGCCGACGTTCTTGTAGCCAACACCGGTGTAATAAGGGCCTTGGGGTGCGGGATAGCCTGTTTCGGGGAATCCGAGCGGACGTCCATTCTCATAAAAGAAGTACTCTTGCTCGAAGCCGATCCAAAGATCAGCAACGTCCTCAACCGTGGTCCGGAAATTGGACGGATGCGGCTCGCCATTTGGCAACATGACTTCGCACATTACCAAAAAGCCATTGATCCGAGTGCTGTCTGGGTAGAGAGCGACTGGCTTCAAAATGCAATCGGAACTCTTGCCTTCAGCCTGTTGGGTAGAACTTCCGTCGAATCCCCACAGGGACAAATCCGCAACACTCTTTGGTGCCGTGTCGACGATCTTGGTTTTGCTGCGCAGATTTGGTTCTGGCAAATAGCCGTCCAGCCAAACGTACTCGAGCTTAAATTTCTTGTCCTTGGACATTGAGCTACATCTCTCACATACTTGAGGTACTAATGGAATTCATTTGGTTCGCATTCCCGCTATTCCTGCGAGGAAACAACGTATGCATTCACGCTTGCATGTCCGCCGTCCAACCGACACCAGTCCACTATCCAGCAACATGGCTACCCAAATCACGCCGCCAAAAAGTCTCCCGCCCAATGGGTTCGCACGCAGATTTTTTCCGCGGGCCTTTTCCTGTTTGCCGAAACCGACCACGAAATCTGATACGTGAAACACAACATTGGGTGACTGATGGTAAGCTGGTATTGCTTAACCGAGACATACATTACCCGCCTCATTAAAGGTCAGCAAGCGACCCGCAAAGTTTCTTTAATCCAACCACTCCCTGATTACTTTGTCTTATTATGCATGCAGCACCTCTCCTCCTGTGCGTATTGGCGATTATGGCGATTGCCTACCGCTTTTACAGTGTGTTTTTGGCGACCAAGGTTGCTTGCAACGATCCTGGGAGAGAGACGCCTGCGGTTCGGCTCAATGATGGGCAGAATTACCATCCGACGAATCGGTGGATTTTGTTTGGGCATCACTTCGCGGCCATATCGGGAGCGGGTCCGCTGATTGGGCCGGTATTGGCCATCCAGTTTGGTTACATGCCTGGGTTGATTTGGTTGGTGATTGGAGTCTGTTTGGCTGGAGCGGTTCAAGATTTTTTGGTGTTGAGCGCGAGTGTTCGGTTTGAGGGCAAGTCGCTTGCGCAGATGGCTAGGGAGCTATTGGGCCCGCGCGTTGGGTTATTGGCGTCATCGGCCATTTTGTTCATTGTGATTATTGCGCTGTCTGGGCTTGGGATAGTGGTCGTGAAGGCGCTTGGCGGTGAAAAGGTGGCGATGTTTCCCGGGGCGACGGTTCGATTTCCGGGAGAGATGGAGAAAGCGACGACGGCTGCGGGGACACGGCTCCAAGTGCCACCGGGGTCTACGATTGCGTATCCACGCGGTGAGTTTAAGCGGAGCGAGGCATTTACCGTACAGGTTCCGGCCAATGCCGAGCTCAATGCCGGCTCTGGAATGTTTGTCGTTCCCGAGAAGTCCTTTGAGTTGGTTCGGGGTAGTTCTTGGGGAACGTTTACGATCTTCTGCACGATCCCGATCGCGTTGTTTGTGGGACTGTATATGTATCGGTTCCGGAAAGGGCGAATTGGTGAAGCGTCGTTGATCGGCGCGATTGGAGTGTTAGGGGCAACGGTAGCTGGCAATTGGATACCAGGCTCGATCTTGGAACCGTTCTTTTTGTTATCGCGAGAAGGTGTCATCTTAGCGATTTGCGGTTATGGATTCATAGCGTCGGTTTTGCCTGTTTGGCTGCTGTTGTGTCCGCGAGACTATTTGTCGAGCATCTTGAAGATAGGGACGATACTCGTACTGCTATTAGGATTGATCGTTGCGAATCCGATGATGCAAGCCCCTGCGGTGAATGAGTTCTATGCAAACGGGGGTGGTCCCTATTTCAAGGGGGCTATTTTTCCGTTTGTCTTTATATGCGTGATGTGCGGCGCGATATCGGGATTTCATTCGTTGGTTTCCTCGGGAACCACACCCAAAATGATTCAGTCCGAAGGGGATTTGCGCATGATTGGTTACGGCGCCATGTTGATGGAGGGTCTGGTGGCGGTGTGTGCATTGTTTGTCGCCGCCGCCATGCCAGCGGGAGACTATTGGGCGATCAATATCGATTTGAGGAATGTCCATTTGCATGCCGAGACATTGACGAAAATGCATGCCGATGTCGATCACCTTCAGGAATTGGAGAGGCAAGTGGGAGGTGAAACACTGCGAGGAAGAACGGGCGGTGCGGTGACGTTGGCGGTCGGGATGGCCAAGATCATGACCGACGCGATGCAAAAGGTATCGAGCTCCATCGATATTGATAGCGTCATCAAGTATTGGTTTCACTTTGCGATTATGTTCGAAGCGTTATTCATTCTGACAACCATCGATACCGGCACGCGAATCGCGAGATTTCTATTGCAAGAGGTGCTCGGAAGTGTCTTTCCCCAGTTTGGCAAAATGGACTGGTGGCCGGGGGTGTTCCTCAGCACGGGGCTCGTCACGTTGGCATGGGGTGGTCTCATTTGGACCAGTTCAATCGACACCATTTGGCCCATGTTTGGCATCGCCAACCAACTGCTTGCAGGCATCGCGCTATGTATTGTTTCGACTTGGCTCTTTCAGTGCGGTCGAGGTCGCTACATATGGGTTACTGCGATCCCGCTGGCCTTTATCATGTCCACGACCTTTACGGCGGCCGCGCAAATGCTCTCGGGCAGATTTATCCCCGACCTCAAAGACGCGTGGACAAAAGGGAACTTATCGCAGGGACTGCAAGGAGGATTGTGCTGCGCAGCGATCGTGTTTTTGATCGTTTGTTTTGTTGTGATTTTTGGCAGTTCGTGTGCCAAGTGCGTCGAAGCGATGCCGAAATCCAAAACGCGATAGGTTCGCCCGCGACCGGGTTGGCTTGCATGGGCGTTCCCGAAGCACGGGAACTGGCTATTTGTCTTTTTCGGCGACAGCCATTCTGGCCGGTTTATAGACCCTCAAGTCCCACTCGGCTTGGGTGGGCAGGTATTCGGTGGGCGTTTCGAATTCGAGTTCGACGGCGAACAAGGAGCCCAGGGGTGCCGCTTCCCACCAGACTTCCAGCATCTCAAGCAACTGCTTTCCGTTGGACTTCCAAAGCGCGTAGGGTGGGCAGCAAAAGACAACCCAGATGGGTTGGGAATTTGGAGAGAAGCGTTGGCAATTGGCTGGCACGCCTTTAGACCAATCGAGAACATCCGTTTGGATCACTTCCACTCGATCGGTAATTCCCAAGGCCTTCACGTTGGTTTGGATTTCGCGGGCGGCGGACTTTAAAATCTCAAAAACGATCCCTTTTTCGGCACCGCGCGAGACCGCTTCCAGGGCCAGAATGCCTGTTCCGCCGAATAAATCGAACGCAATGGCATTTTCAAACGTACCACCGAGCAAACTCATGACTGCTTCGCGAGTCCGATCCTTCATCGGTCTGGTTCTCGGGTCGACCGCAAATTGAATCTTGCGAGTTCGCAGGTTGCCGGCGATGATCCGTAGAGAGGTCGTTTCCAATGTGAGTTTTGTCCCGTAGAGTTGTGAATCTCGCTGATATATCCCAACGGATCAGCCATCCATCGCTAAAGAGTATGCCAACATGCCAATCAAAACAAACCATATAACTCGCTTTTTCCTCATTCTTTGCACCCTTTCACCCATTGTTTTCATTCATGGGCGGGCCGTAGCACAGGACGGGGCGGGTGCGCAGGCAAAGCAGCGGCTGACTCCCGAGGAGCGAGCGGCAGAAAAGCAGAGGGCATTGGAACTGCAGAAAGAGTTGGCCTTGATACGTCAACAGAATTTCGGCGTTCTGCCCAAAGGGGACGATTCGGAGATCGGCAAAAAATACCAAGAGGCATACGACCGCTTCCGCGCTGCAGCCGTCGACCTCAACGAAGTCCAGATGAAATTCCATTTGACCACGACCCTCACGCAGTCGTTCAAAGACCAAGTCAATCGGGACTGGCAAGCCGCCATGCATGCGGGGCATCTCGCCAAAGAGAACTGGTTGAAGGCTGCTGCCGAAACCTTCGCGAGCGACAACGAAAAGTACGTCGTCATCGGTGAGACCTTGTGCGCAATGATGTTGACCGATGTGGAATTGGATCGAATGGACGGCTGGCTGGAAGCTGCGAAAGCGGTGGTAAACTCTAAAAAGTTTGAGAAAGAGGATGTGCTCCGAGCCGCCAGCCTCATCGGGTATGCTTCTTGCGATTTCGACTTCACCGAAGATTGCCTGATCCGTTCGGAAAAGTTTCATACTGCGAACGAAACGAAACCGAAATTTGTTGGCGAGATCAAAACGCTGAGGGAAAAGTGGGCACGCGAGCTTGAGTTCCGAAGGGTCGAAGCAGAGAAAAACGACAATCCGCGCGTGGAGATCAACACGACCAAGGGGAGGATCGTTCTCGAGTTGTATGAAGATTCCGCACCGGAGACGGTCAAGAGTTTTATTTTTTTGGTCGAGCGCGGCTTCTATACCCGCAAATCCTTCTTTCGCGTTGAGAAGCATTTGTGTGCGCAGTTTGGATGCGAAAAAGGCGACGGCAAAGGCGATGCAGGCTACACCATCTCAAGCGAAGCGAGTTTGCCGAATCATCGCGATCACTTTCGAGGGACCATTTCGATGGCCCTAGGAACCGATACCAATGGCAAGATCATGCATGACACCGGAAGTTCTCAGGTATATTTTTCGTTCCTCCCCATGGCTCAGATGGACGGCTCCTACACCGTGTTCGGGCGCATCATCGAGGGGCAAGAAACCATGAATACTTTTCGCGTCATGAACTTGGCAGACCCATCACAAAAGAAGGAGGGGCTGCAACCTGATATGATCCTTTCGGCAAAAGTGCTTCGCAAACGGGATGCGGAATACAAACCGCAGATCCTCGCCGGGAAGCTTCCAAAGTAGGTTCTTTTTCTAATGGCACTTGAAAAAAGCGAAGCCATCGTCATCCGGGTGGTTCCGTGGAGCGAAACCAGCATGGTGGTCACGCTCTTTACTCGCGATTTTGGAAAGGTCTCCGCAATTGCAAGAGGTGCCAGACGACTCAAGAGCCCATTCGAGTCCTCGCTCGATCTGCTAGCAAAGTCCCAGGTGGTGTTTCTGCAAAAAGGGCATGACACCCTGGATCTATTGACAGAGTCCAAATTGACGCGGCGATTCAAATCCGGGCAGAGAGCGTTGCTGCCACTTTACTGCGGGTATTATGTTGCCGACCTGCTCCTTTCCTTGACCGAGGACAATCAAAAGGCAAAGGAGCTTTTCGAGGTCAGCGATCAGACTTTGGCCGAACTCGATGGTGGCAAGAGCGAGCCGGAAGTCGTCCTCAGGTTCGAAATGCAAGTATTGAAGTTGCTGGGGCATTTGCCAACTTTCAATCTATGCGCGAGTTGTGGAAATCTTGTACAGTCCGCCGGGAACGGTCTGGGAGCGTTGCTTGGCATCGTTGCCGGAGGGGTTTTGTGTGGTGATTGTGTTCCTGGCCAGCACTCAATCATTCGCGTCCGAATCCCCACGTTGGAAATACTAAAGGCGTACGCGAAGGAAGAGTGGACTGGTGATCCGATGCCAATTCGCCCGGAAGTTCGTGGAGAGGTTCGATTCGTGATGGAACGATTTGTTGCGAATTTGGCCGACCGACGCTTGCGACTTACGGATTTTTTAGAGGAATTAAAGCGTTGACCATGATGGGCAACCTGCACAACAACCCCAAAAGCAAATCCGAGGGACTCAGGATGTTTCGCCCCCCGTTTACCAACCTAGCTATTACGCGCATCGCAGCGTCGGTTCGCTTTCCGCATGGGCAACGGTGGTCGCGTTGGGCGTGCGCGAGCACACTTTCCTTGGTGGTGTTGCAGTCGGGATGCGCTTCGCTGAATCTGTTTAAAAAAGAAGAAGACGAATACAGCCGAGCACGCAATGCGATCAATGGCTACTCCGATAGCGAAGGCAACTGGATTCGATCCGAAGGAAGTCGGGCAGACAAATCGCGAGAGAGCAATTTGCCAAAAGCCTTTCAGTGGATTCCGGGCATGGCTCCTGCTCCGATAAACAAAGAGCTCGCCAAGTCCACGTATGCCGAAGCAGATGAGTTGTTTCAGCAAGCGGCGAAGATGGCTGAGGGAAGCGGGGAACGCCAAGCGAACTTCCGATATGCCGCACGAAAATACAAAGCCGCAAGCAAACACTGGGCGAGCAGTGCGTTAGAAGAGAACGCATTCTACATGACGGCTGAAAGTTATTTCTTTGCAGAAGATTACCCCAAAGCCGAGGACGCGTTTGTAAAGTTGCTCAAGGAACGGCCGCGTACGCGTTACCAAGACATGGTCGACAAACGTCTCTTTGAAATCAGTCTGTTCTGGAGGCAATTCGATGACCAATTCTATCATCTCAATTTCACGGACAAGCGACGCCCGTTCAATGATACGAATAAGCATTCTGTACGCGTGATGGAAAAAATGCGTTTGAACAATCCCGTGGGAAAACTCGCCGACGACGTCACCATGGAATTGGCAAACATGGCTTTCAAAAAGGGAAATTGGAACGATGCGTTGGATACTTACAGCGATCTGATTTCAACCTATCCGGATAGCCCGCATCAATTTGATGCCCATTTGTTCGGAGTCAAATCCGCGTTGATGTCCTACCAAGGGGCAGACTATTCAGGCGAGCCGCTTGAAAAAGCGGAAAAGATGATCAAGCAGATGACGCGGCAGTTTCGCGAAAAAGCAGAAGGCGAAAAGAAACAAATCGAAGACGCGATGAAGGAAGTGCGATACCGCCGCGCGGAAAAGGAATTCGCGTTTGCGACCTATCGCTTCAATAAGCAGGAGGCCCGCGCCGCGCGAACGCACTGCATGAAGATCCTCACCGAATACGGCGATACTCCCTTTGCAGAACAGGCGACCGACATGATGGAAAAAACGGGGGGCATGCCCGCCGAACCGATCCAACAATTGAGTTGGTTGGCAGATCTCTTTTCCAGCCGTGACAAAATCACTCCGTTGGTCAAACCGACACCCAACTCCGACAACGTAGATAAAGAAACGCAAACCGCTTTCGAGCGGACCGCCAAAAAGAATTCTTCCGTACCCTACAGCGATAGCGGGACGATCCAACGATGATGGCTCGATCGCTGATCGCTCGGTCGCTGGTGGCTGCCATGGCATTGCTTAGCGTGGTCGGCTGCGCGGGATACAAAATCGGGACGCGAACTCTGTATCGAACCGACGTGCGCACCATCCATGTTCCCATCATACGGAGCGACTCATTTCGGCCCGAGTTAGGCCCGATGCTGACCGAATCACTGCACAAGGAAATCGAGCGGCGCACTCCGTTCAAGCTCTCGAATGTGGAAACCGCCGACTCCGTCATGGCCTGCTCCCTCACGTCGGATTCCAAACGGGTCGTGAGCGAAACGAATCTGGATGAACCACGACTCCTCCAAGCGGTGCTCACGGTCGAAGTCAAATGGACCGATCGGCGAGGCATGCCGCTCATCGAAAACCGATTCCTGCCTCCCGGCGAGTCCACGTTCTACTTCGCAGAAAACGTCGATTTCGTCCCAGAAGCTGGCCAGTCGATTTCGACCGCCAATCAACGCACGGTAGAACGCTTGGCGAACCATATCGTCGATCAGATGGAAGCCCGGTGGTAAGGGAACTTGCCGTTACCCGCCATCGATTCCGCTCGCTACAATTTCTACAATCTTGGTCTGGCGGAACCACGAAAATACGAACAGTACTCAAATATCAATGGGTTACCAAGGAACTTTTTGCCAAATAGGGCATCCGATTGAGAGTAATCCACCCGCTCTGAAGTAGGAAATCATGGACTCCCCAACAAATAGAATCGACGAATTGCTAAGCGGCATGCTCGATGGCGTGCTTTCTGAGGCAGAATACGTCGAATTGGATCGCGAGATGGCCAAAAATCCATCCCTCGAGGGGCGTTTGGATGAGTTCGCCACGATTCGCAAATCCCTGATGAGCGGTCGATCTGTGCAGTCTTTAGGGCCGGATTTTGCCAACGCGATCGCCCTCGCCGCCAAAAAACGCGCCGTGGAAATGGGCGATTCAGCACCTTCTTGGTTGGGTTCCCAAGATAATCTCGGCCAAAAAAAGGAAATTTTTCCGACAGAGCTGCCCTCGATCCCGAAATCGGTCCTTTCGCAAGAATGGATCTTTGCCGGCGTCGTGACACTTTCGGCCATGGTGATCTGCGTCTTTTTTGCCTTCCCCAAGGTAGACCGTCAAGGGATCGTTGCTGTCCCCGAAGCGGTCTCGCCGGACTTAGCGGATTCCTCGTCCACGGATCGATCCCAAGACTCCAAAGAGGAGTTGGATGCGGCGTTAGACCTGCTGACACGAACCGAGGCACTTTCAAATTCGCCAACGCTCGCCGCGAATCCAGCCAACGACCCGAACCCAGCCAACGACCCGAACCCAGCTAGCGAGCAAACTCGAAACGGCTCACTGAACAAACAAAATCAAGGCAATGTGGCCATGGCCAATCCAGCGGAATCCCCGTCGAAGGTGCTTGAAACCGGCTCGGATGCTCGCGTCGCTGTGAATGTCGAAAAACCGAGTGCCGATTTGCAGATGCCAAAGGTCGATACGGTTGGAGTTGATGCTCCTACAACGACCGCGGCTTTGGATTTGCCTGCGACCGGCAAACTGCCCTTTTTCATGTTGGTTCTGGACGTTTCTATTGATCCCAAAGCGGGTGAGGATCGCGTTCTCGAACGTCTGCTGGACAAGTATGGGATCGTTTTTACCGATGATCTGGTGTTGAATGATGCCCAGATTGAAACTTTGGAACAGTCCCAATTGTTTGGAAAGCCGACGGGTCGCGAGGAGAAGTTGGGAGTTTTGTTCCTGCGTTCAACGGCAAAGAATCTGGATTCGGCAGTTCAAGAGATAGCAGATGATTTGGTCGATTTCCCTGATTTTAGTATGAATATGGCGGGAGACGACTCGACAAAATTGCTGGTCGATCAACTGAGCGAAGTCCAAGTGGCGGGCAGCGACTCTGGTTTTGCCGGGCGATTGCAGCACCCCGCTGCCAAAGGAAACCCGTCCCCATTCGCTTCCTCTTCCTCGATCAAGCCCATGAATCTTCAGAGCAGAAAGAAGATCAAGGGACCGATCGCGTCGATGTTGCCTGAGCACAAAGAGATGTCGAATATCTTGATTCTTCTGCGACCGGCAAAGAAGTAATCGACCTCACTGCGCGTTTGCCAATGCGAGCGGCGGGATCATTTACTACCGTAGGATGGGACCATTGTCCCGTCCCCTTATTCCCTTTATTCGTTCGGGACGATGGTCCCAAACTACGGCTGGTCTGTTTCAGCCTGCCGCTCGCCTAACACCGCCGAAGAGGTTGACGATGGAGCGGACTTTTCCGAAAATCGGTTTGTGTCCGTCTGCCTACCATTCTTGACTCCCGTCTTGACAAATCCTTATAATTTGTTCACGCTGAGGCCTTAATAGGCGTATAGAATAGATTAGCCTATCCCACCCAACGCGCGTTAGGGCACCGACCGTACCGCGTTCCCACCACACCCTTAACCATTCGGCGTCCACGATGTTGTCGATCTTTGGTCAGCATGGGTCCTCGCAAAGTTACTGTGATCGCGAATCGCGTCGATCGTTTCTAAAGATTGGCGGGATGAGCTTCGGAGCAACAGCGATCGGTTTGCCCGAGCTGCTTCGCGCGGAAGCCCAGCAGAAAAAGAGCAATCCGAACAAGGCGCTCATTCAGGTGTTTTTGGGTGGAGGTCCACCGCACCAGGACATGTGGGACATCAAGTCCGATGCTCCCTCGGAGATCCGGGGCGAGTTTCGCGCCATCCCAACCAATGTCCCGGGCATCGATATTTGTGAAGTGTTTCCCAAGCTTGCGCGGTTAATGGACAAGGCCGCGATTATACGGTCCGTGGTCGGTTGCAAGGACCGTCATGAGTCGTACCAGTGTATGAGCGGGTGGATACCTGACGATCTCAAAGCGCTCGGCGGTCGTCCCTCGGTGGGCGCTGCGGTCGCCAAATTGAAAGGCGCTGTCGATCCTGCAGTGCCACCCTTTGTGGGTTTAGCGGAACGCTCAAGCCATGTGCAATGGTCCGACTGCGGAAGCCCTGGATTTTTGGGAGCATCAAGTTCGGCATTCAAACCGGACGGGCCTGGCATAGAAAACATGAAGCTCAACGGCGTGACGCTGGAACGGCTTCAAAATCGAAAGCAATTGCTCACCAGTTTGGACTCGATGCGTCGGGATATCGACACCAGCGGTGTGATGGAAGGCATGGATGCATTCGGCCAACGCGCGCTGGATGTGTTGACCAGCAATAAGCTGGTCGATGCGCTCGACCTTTCCAAAGAAGATCCCGCGATCGTTGCTAGATATGGCGACGGCAAACCGTACAAGTACCAATACGACGGATGCGCGACTCGCAACGATCATCTTCTGGTAGCGCGAAGATTGATCGAAGCAGGGGTGAGGGTAGTCAGCCTCAGCTTTGGTCGATGGGATAGCCACGGAAAGAACTTCGA
>JANODW010000636.1:0-3041 GCA_031412875.1 Pirellula sp.
TACGAAACGCTTTTTTCGGTCGACAAGGTTGAGTATCGTCGTATCCAAGGGTCGGTAGAAAGTGTTTTGGAGGTGGTCGTTTCCCCCGAACACAATGCGGAGGTTCGACAATTGAGACTGACTAACAACGGACCGACGGCGGTATCGTTGGAGTTGACCAGTTACTCTGAAATCTGCTTAACCACCCGGCGTGCCGATCAGTCCCATCCCGCATTTCAGAAGCTTTTCGTCGAAACCGAATATGTTACGGAAGATGCGTCGATCGTCGCGCGGAGGAGGCCGAGAGAGCAGGGGCAGCCATCCATGTATGCGGTTCACACCATTGCCGTCCCGCCGGAGGTTGCGCAAACGATCTCGTTCGATTCCAGTCGTGAAACGTTTTTAGGCAGAAGTCGCGATGTCTCGAATCCCATCTCGCTGGAGCAGCCCTCCCTCTCCAAGTCGGTGGGCGCGGTGTTGGATCCCATTTTCGCGTTGCGTTGCAATGTTACGATCGAACCAGGCGGATCGATCACGCTTGGCTTTACTACGTCTATTGCTGAATCTAGAGAAGAAGCAATTTTCCTGGCCGATTTCTATCATGATCTTCGGGGCGTCCAGAGAGCGCTTGAACTCGCGTGGGCGTATGCCCAATCGGAATCGATTCAAACGGATTTGGACCCCAAGCAATTGCATTACTACCATCAATTGGGCGGCTACTTGCTTTACGGCATTGCTGGAACCACGCTGCGGCATAGCAATAGCGTGAACAAGCAGCCCCAAAGTGGGCTCTGGAAATTTGGCGTCTCAGGAGACATTCCGATCCTCTACTTGCGAATCGATAGCACCGATCACCTGGAACATGTTTCCGAAGCGTTGCGGGCACAGCGGTTTTTGGTGGCCAAAGGATTAGAGATAGATCTTGTGATCGTCAACGATTTCCCTGGAACGTATTTTGATTTTGTCGACGAGCAAGTTCGATCGCTTTTGGAGAGCTTTGGTGCGACAGCGCGTCATACGATCCTCGTCCGAGGGAACCAGTTGGCAAGCGACGATCGGCTGCTCCTCAAAGCCTGTGCGACGGTGCTCCTGGATGCAACCGATGGAAGCATGGAACACCAATTCCTTGCTTGGGAGAAGAACTTTTCAGTCGCCACGTTCGCGTCCAAAGAAGCACTGAAACCTTTGCGTATCGCGGCCACGGCTCATAGCCAGCAGTTACCAGTCGAGCTTGTTCAAGCGCAGCCAACCTTCAATGGCTTTGGCTACTTTGGTCCCGACGGATACCATATTCTCAATCGCCACACGCATCCTACGCCGTTGCCATGGAGCAATGTCCTGGCTAACGATTCCTTCGGTTCGGTCGTGACGAACTTGGGCGGCGGCTATTCGTGGTATGGCAATAGTCGCGAGAACAAATTAACAACGTGGTCCAATGATCCTGTCTCGGATCCTCCGTCCGAGATCGTCTACTTGCGAGACCGATCCACGGGACTGATTTGGTCCCCAACGAGCCCCCTTGATGATTCTAACTGCACCGAGGTGCTACATGGTCGCGGCTTTAGCAAATTCACCAGCCGGCACTCGTCCATTGCATCGGAAGTTACGGTGGTTGTGGATAAGTTTTATCCGGTAAAAACGATTCTTGTTAAGCTCACGAATCAAGGGCGCGAAGCCCGCGAAATAGATGTCACTTATTTTGCGGAAACCGTCTTGGGAGTGAACCGGGAATCCACTCTCCTGCACCAATTCTCCCATTTTGATCAAGACAACCAATGCTTGGTCATGCAGAACGGATTTAGCAGCGATTTCCCAGAGCAGAAGGTGTTTTTAAAGCAGCTCGGCTCCGACAACACTCGATACACGTGCAACAGGCAAGCGTTTTTCGGAAGGTATGGCAACTGGCGTTGTCCCGTCGGTATAGGGCCGGATGCTCGTCCCGACGTGGGGGCTGGTTTCGATCCATGCTTGGCTTTGTGTGGCTTTCTCATATTGCAGCCCCAAGAAACAAGGACAGTCGCCTTTCTACTGGGTGCAGAATCAAAGCCAGAAAAGCTTTCGGAAATTTTCAACGCGTACGCCGGGGTCGATGCCGCGGTCCATCGCATTGAGGAGACACTTCAAAGCTGGTCGGAGGTCACGGGTTCCATCGAAGTTCGCACGCCCGATGGGGACTTCGATCGCTTGGTCAACGGCTGGTTGCTATACCAAACCTTGGCTTGTCGAATTCATGGTCGTTCCGCGTTCTATCAGTCTGGAGGGGCTTATGGTTTTCGCGACCAGCTTCAGGATGCCATGGCGTTGGTCTATTCGAGACCCGATATTGCACGGGAACAGATCCTACGGGCTGCTTCCAGGCAGTTTGTGGAAGGGGACGTGCAGCATTGGTGGCATCCGCCGAGCGGTCGCGGCACACGCACGCGTTTTTCGGACGATTTCTTGTTTTTACCGTTCGTTGTTTGCCATTATGTTCGAACGACTGGCGACGATTCCATCCTAGAGGAAACGGTCTCCTTTTTGAGTTCTCCACAGCTTACTGAGGCGGAGCATGAACGCTACGAGTTGCCGAACATTAGCACGGAGACAGCCTCGCTGCTCGAGCATTGTGTTCGCGCGATGCAACACGGAATGAGGTACGGTCAGCACGGCTTGCCGCTGATGGGATGTGGGGATTGGAACGACGGAATGAGTCGCGTTGGCATCGGTGGCAAAGGCGAAAGCGTTTGGGTTGGATGGTTTCAAGTCGTGGTATTTGAACAATTTGCAATGCTGCTCAATCGACTGGGGTTGCGAACGGAGCTGCGATCGACGCTCACGGAAAAGGTGGATCTGCTTCGACGGGCGCTCGATGAAAATGCTTGGGACGGTCATTGGTATCGCCGGGCGTATTTTGACAATGGCGAGTCTCTGGGAAGTGCACAAAACGACGAATGCAAGATCGATTCGTTGGTTCAGTCCTGGGCAGTCATCGCGAACGGTTCAACCGCACGGTCTCAAGAGGCCTTTAGCAACGCAGTCAGCAAGCTCTATCGTCGCAAAGACGATTTGGTGCTGTTGTTCAC
>JANODW010000637.1:0-4076 GCA_031412875.1 Pirellula sp.
TGCCGAGCCCGTCGCGTTCGTTCCGAGGTAGTTACCTATGATGGTGACGTTATCAGCTCCGTTGAGGTAAACGCCGTTGTTGGCAAAACGGTTTATTACCAGTCCTTGAATCACCGAATTGTCGGCATTTTCGCCCAAATCGAGCCCGTGCTCGTTGGCGACCGCAAAGCTCGCACCATTGATTTCGATTAACGGAGCGCCTGCGTAGCCGGATTGGGTTGTCGCATTGATCGTAACCGTTTCGGTGATCTGCGGTAGCAAGCTTGCGAGATTAATAGTCTGGTAGCCTGATCCAATATTGAAGGTTATGGTATCAGCCCCGGCATTGGCATTGGCATCGAGGATGGCTTGACGGAACGAACCGGCACCACTGTCATTGCTGTTGGTGACGACGTAGGTTGCAAGGAGGCCACCGTAGGTTTCCTGAAATTGGATACCAAAAGCGATCCGCGTTTCGATCGTACCGCTCGCGTTTTCTTCGCTTGCCAAAGGAAGCGAAATGAGCAACGCATTCTCAGTGGACGAATGCGAACTGCCGAAGGGTGAACGAGACGAACCGGACGAAGAAGTATATTCCAAATCCCAGTCACCACCTCGCGAAAGGTCGCCTGTTCCATCTATCGAGGCAGCGACGTCCGCCTTGGTTAACCGCGCTACAGTATCGATGAAAGCTCGTCCCTCAAGTCCCGATGCAACATCGCAACCATAGATCAGAATGTCCCCTTCTTCGCTCAATGACATCCCTAACGATTGGAGATCCGCAAAGTGCTCTTGGACATTGCCCGCGGTCAACCAAGAGCCTCCGAGTTGGATCATTCCCGCCGATCCATGGGAAACAATGTGAATCGCATCGAGATCAGCGAATCGACTCAGGACCCGATTCATTTGGTCAAAACCATCCTCAAGTCCATTAAGAACCACGACAACTAGCTCGCGTTCCATCGCATCGCTGCTTTGACCAAGTTCTGTGAGCAATGCTTCTGAGTCATGAAGACCCGCTTGAACAAAAACAACTTGGCGAATAACGTCCGGGTCCAACGGGCTCGAATCGTCGTATAACCATGGACTGGTCGGATGCTCATCGAAAGCCTGTGCACCTATTGCGATCACATCCGTAACCGTTGCTATTTGGTATCCATCTTGATCGGAATCGGCGGCCAAATACAGGTCTTGCGTCTCGCCTGCAATAAACTGTTCGACAGAATCGATAAAGCTCTTTTGCAAATCGATTTCCAGTTGCGACAGATCGTCGGGCGAATGGTCGACAATACGACCATCCAATTGCCAATCCTGATGTGGAACCCGAAAATACGCACCCGTGATTGGGTTGAACTTGAGCTCCGGATCCGCCGCCAGCCTAACGGTCACTTCCTCTGGGAGCGTGGTCATATGAATGTCGCTGAGAATAGCAGATCGCACCTGCCCGTCTGCAATCGCACCAAACCGCAACTCGGTATACGTTTCGACCGCTTGAAAAGTAAACGTGCGTGTCTCCCAATACTCCTCTAAAACATTTTCTCCAGCATTTCGAAAAATAGCCATATCCATTGATTGATCGCCGGCACTGACATGCAAACCATTGAGATTTCCTGCTCTTAGCCAATTCCCTGCCATCGAAAAAGTAACTTGATACGTTTCTCCAGGCTGCGTCGGAATGCTTTGCACGATGCCACCCGGTGCCTCGCCACGGTCTAAATCGATCGAACGTCCTCCGGTCGGTGAAGGAATAAAATGGTCCCCATTGAGATCGACCAAACCCGCTTCTACACGCCAGTGCCCAACCATACTCCCCGGCCGATAACCTTCATAGCCAGGCAATAACGGTGGCGCATCTGAATCGCTAAAATCTCCATCTTGAACCAGATTTTCAAAACGTATCGACGGATCTGAAAAATCCAAATCGGTAACACCCATAGAATCATTTGGAAAGACGCTATTGCTCCACAAGGTCGACGCGGGTAATTCGCTCGCTCGGTCACTATTGTGCAAATCAATCGCATTCGACTGCTCCGGAGGAGTTGCGAAAAAAGAGTCGGACCATTGCGTTGCCTCCTTAGGCAGCCCTAAATCCTCCTCGATTAAAATCCCCGATTGGAAGGCCATCCCCTCATTCGAGTCGACACGTTCCGGAACGAGTGTGCTTCCCGTGATTGCAAAAGCTCTGTCACTATCGAGTTGGATTTCCAAAGGCGCTAGACCGGCTTCGACGCCTAGTGTGTTCGCATTGGCAAACAAGTGGGAGCTCGAAGGATTTGGCCCCTCGCTACCTCGATTCACAATGTGCTCGGAGTGAAGTTGATCCCAAGTTGACAGCAGACCCTGCAACCGATCCAATTCGGACTCGGTAGCCTTCCATTCTAAGGGTGAAGTCGGAACAACCTTTCCGCGAAAACCACTTTGATCATCATCGGCCCGTGAATCTTTTTTCCATTCATCATGACGGATACCAGCATCCGACGATTTCAGTTTTTCGTCCGCGCCTTTTGATTTGCGCTCGTCTAAGTTCTTGGAATCTGCCCCCGAAAGGATTGCCGTCGATGTTTCCGACAGGAATGCGTCCCAGTCCCCTTCCTCCAAGACCGCTAATTCAGTAGACGGTGCAAGCTCAGCATTTGCATCGACCGCCATTGCAGGGAGAAAGGGAGTTGCACTATATAAAACCCGTCGTTCTAGTTCTACAATATGAGGTCGATTCGGATCTTTCGGCAACTCCAATGAAGATAGTGACTTCATTATTCTATCGAACCGCGCCATCGCGCGTTTCAACCAACCAGCCTTAGCGAATGCCAAATAGAGATTTGAGGCATTCTTGAAATATTTCAAATCCATTTCATATCGCTTTCTACGCGTCCGACGCAATCCATGCAGGTCCAGTAAATGTGCGTTCCCACATTCTTTTCTGGAATCTAGCTGACTCTATCGCTTGAGGAAGGAAATCCTCATAGAGAAGCGGCAGAAAAACGGATGATTCTGCTAATGGAACCGCGATTGCGGTTCAGTAACATCCGAATGGCTGCTGTTTACGGACCAACTAAGGGGGGTCGCACCCAGGGCTTAAAAAATTTCGTTGTCAGAATGCACGGCCTATAAAATCGACACAATCCGTTTTATTGCGAGGCATCAAAAATCCTGGCGCTTGCTTCATCCGTTGCACTCTTTTCTCTTGCAAGATTGCTCAATGTAGAAGCAATATCAACTTGCATCCAAGTCGGCGCAGCAGCACTTATAAAAGTTGCTGCCAATTGAGTTACTTGAACTACCCATAAAATCGCACCTGTTCCGATGGCCGTTGAAACTGCGGTCCCCATAGTAAACGCCATTCCGTTCGAATTCCCGCTGTTTTCCGCTTCCTGCTTATTCGTTTCCAAAACCAAGGGGCGATGCAGGACAAAATCTTCCCCGCCCATTCGGGAGTCTCCTATCCCATACCGACTAATAGAAGCCCACTGCTCAAATTGGATCCTGAGCGTCCGCTGCGAGTTGCTCTGCGCCAGTTCACCAATGCCACGCACTTCGCGAAAATCGTCCCTACCTGTTAAGACTAACCCGGGATCGATCGTTTGATTAACAGTTGTAATAAACGGATCGATGAGGGTGACGCTGCCAATGCTTGGAGCCAAGGACTCGATTGCACTGGCCAGCGGTGCCACAGAAGAGTCCGGGGATAAAACCGCTGAGCTTGAATTCGATGTCGATGTCGCAACTGGATTGCTCGACACGACAACGGTAGTCGATCCGGTTGTGCTTGTAGCCCCACCTGAATCCGCACCCCCTGGCGAACCAACACTCGGCATTGTCACATCGATCGTAACGGTCGTAGGATTTGAATAAAGACTCCCATCAAACGCATCATACACGAATATAATTTGGCCTGTGAAGCCAGACGCAGGTGTAAATTCCATTGTCCCGTCGCTTGCAAAGACCAGCTTCCCGCTAGACGGGCCGCTCAATAAATGGAATCCAATCGTATTCCCATCCGGATCGGTATCATTGCCCAAGATGGCAGAGACGGGAACACGCAACACATCAATGAACGATGTGGAATACTGATCCGCTTTTGCAATCGGCTTTTCGTT
>JANODW010000638.1:0-2180 GCA_031412875.1 Pirellula sp.
CACTGCGCCGTGACCGCACTGCCATCGCTCGATTGACGCTCGCAGTAGGGTTCCTGGTCGCTACTCTGTGTGGCACCCTTCTTTGGCAAGCTCGCGTCTATGAGTCTCTGGCCGTGCAATTCAATCAAAAGCAGCTCGACCTTTTTCGCAGCGCTTTTCCAGGCCAGCGGGCACCGGCCGCGATCCTTGGCCGTATAAAGAGCGAAGCGACTAAAGCCAAAGGCATTCGCAAAACCGACGCAACATCCGTATCTCAAAAGTCCGCCTTGGTCACCTTGCAACGCGTCGTGGCCAACCTGACGGAGGAGATCCCAATGGAAGTGCGTGAGATTAAAATCGAAAACAGTCGATTCTCCATCGAGGTGGAATTGCAATCCCAGATTGATGCCGGCAAGATTGCCGCGGCCCTGGCGCGCGAGGGTTTCGATGTCGAGCCACCTTCGACAACGTTGGTCAATGGCGGCCACGTTCTGGCGACAATCAATGCGGCGATGGATGCGACCTCCCAGCCTCGCCCAGACGATCGAGGTGCAACGCTATGAAATCCATCCGCAACCGAATGAATGCGATCGCACTGACGACACTTGCGTTGGCCATGATTATTGCCAGCGTGAGCTATTATCGCACCGCAAAGAACGCCGCCACGCATGCGATCGATGCGCACGCCCAATGCCTAAAACTCGTACGCGATATCGAAGGGTTTCGAAGCGCACCTCGGATCGCTTCTTTAGAATTCGAACCACCGGATCGCATTGCAGCCAGAGTTACCAAGGCCGCGGGGGATTCTCAAGTTTCACCCGCTTCCATCGTATCGGTCGATCCTCAAGCGGCGGTGCGAATTGGCCGGACCGAATACCAGCAACGAGCCACACAAATCGCTCTCCAAAATGCTAGCTTAGAAAAAATCGCAGGCTTTGTAACGGGACTCGAGGAACTAAGCGAGGGGATGGCGGTCCGTGACTTGTCGTTGAACCGAAGTCCGAGCGAAGGTGATAATGGCGAGGAGCTTTGGAACGTTCGCTTGACCTTGACGCAGATGATTTTTTCCCCGATAAGCGGAAAATGAGTTTGCTAAGGCGAGAGGCGGGATCATTGCTACCGTACGATGGGACCATTGTCCCGTCCGTTTATTCGTTCGGGACGATGGTCCCAAACGACGGCTGGTATGTTTCAGCCTACCGCTCGAATAAAGAGCTAGTTCCCTTTCAACGTTGGTCCCGTACCATGCATCCAAAACGAATCGCTAGATCGATTCCCAGCATGGGATTCTTGTCTAGTTTATTCACTTTGGTGGGACTAGGGTGTCTGGGTTGTACGACCCTGCGCAATGCCGGTTGCGACGAGATACTTTCGGTGCGCCAAGACGGTTTAGAACAATCCGAAGGGCACGAGAACAAGGGTGTCAAGCTGTTTGACAAGGGCAAGCTGCAATCGGCCGCGGAAGAATTCCAACGCGCCATTTCTTTCCAGCATGAGAACGGTGCCGCCCACAACAATCTCGGATTGGTCTACTTCCAACAGCGCAAGATGTCCGAGGCGGCCAAGGAGTTCGAGACGGCGGCGCAGTTCCTTCCCGAGGATCCGACTCCTTGGAACAATCTGGGCATGACGCTCGAGGCCGCGGGCCGAGGCCAAGAAGCGATCGAGTATTATCAACATGCTTATGAACTAGCCCCAGCAAAGCCCCTGTATCTGGGAAACTTAGTACGGACGCGGATCCGTTTAGGCGAAAATGACGAATCGGTGACGGCACAACTGAAAGAGCTTTTGTTCATGGAGACGCGGCCGGAGTGGGTCGCTTGGGCAACCGACCAGCTAGCTCTTGAAATGAACCCGATGCTTGACCGAGGGCCACCTCCTCCGAATCTCAATTCCAAAAGCAAAGGGAGCGAGAAAGACGTTCGGCCCCAATCGTTCCTTCCCAGTGCCACAGGGCAAATGGCGCCGATCGTGAATGGCGATGGAGAACGCGTCTTTCTCGGCCCTGCCTTTCCCCAGCAGCCCTGAGGAAAAAGCTTCGATCTTTGAGCTCTCAGTCTCGCTTCAAGATAGAACTGTCGACCATCCATTCACGCAATCGAAAGGGCCAATCCCCGGCCGCATCTTTGCTTGCGGATCGATAGCCGAATCCATGCCCAGCGTTGGAATAGATATGCAGTTCGGCGGGCACTCCTTCGGCT
>JANODW010000639.1:0-6747 GCA_031412875.1 Pirellula sp.
AAAATCGATTTCCCATCCTCCATTTCAGCCCGTAGCCGTTGCGCAATCGCATCCACTCCGTGTCCAGCAGTGATTGCAAACGCGCCGATATAGTCGGGCTTGCCATTGGGTGAAACGTAATCAGCCAGACTTCGGAAGGAGCTTTGACCGACCCGTTCCCATTGTTGTCGAAGCATTTCGAAGCGAGCAATTTCCTCAGTTCGATTGTCGTCCGAGAATATGGCGATCGAATCACCGAGGCTTTGGGCTGGGAAGAAACCATAAACTCCCTTGAGTTTGATACTAGGATCTTTCTCAAAACTATCGAGGACGACTTGCGCGTCATCGTAGAGTTCTTTGGAAATGGCTCCGACGAAGCTATCTTCGAAAATCTTTGGAAACTTGCCTTTGAGTTCCCACGTCATAAAGAATGGGGACCAATCGATGAAGGGTCGAAGCTCTGCGACGGAGACTTCGATTTCGCGGACTCCGATGAATTCCGGTTTCGGTGCTTCGTACGTATCCCAGTCGATCGAGAATTTGCGTTTTTGGGCTTCTACAAAGTCGACGAATTTTCGGTCTCGTCGCATTGCGAAACTTGCTCGTTCGTCCTCTTGTTTGGCTTTGATTTCAACACCGAATGCTTTCCGCGACTCGGGATTCACGAGCTTCTCGACGACCGGTACGCTACGCGAGGCATCCAAAACATGGACGACTTCGTGGTGGTAGTGTTGTGCGATCTTGACCGCTGTGTGTTTCGAGCTGGTGGTCGCGCCTCCGATCAAAAGCGGTATCGTGAACCCTTCACGCTGCATTTCCTTGGCGACGTGAACCATTTCATCCAAGGAGGGGGTGATCAGTCCCGAAAGTCCAATCACTTGAGCGCCGTGTTTTCTGGCTTCGTCCAGAATCTTTTCGCATGGGACCAGTACGCCCAGGTCGATGACTTCGAAGTCGTTGCAGGCAAGCACGGTTCCAACGATATTTTTTCCGATGTCGTGAACGTCCCCCTTTACGGTTGCGAGCAGGACTTTGCCGCGGCTAGTATGGCCTCCGGTATTGCCGGCTAGTTTCTTTTCTTCTTCCATGAACGGGGTTAAATAGGCCACGCTTTTTTTCATTACGGCGGCCGATTTGACGACTTGGGGCAAGAACATTTTCCCTTGCCCGAAGAGGTCTCCAATCAAATTCATTGCGTCCATGAGAGGTCCTTCGATGACCTTCAACGGGCGTCCATATTGGACGCGGGCCTCTTCGGTATCCTCGGCGATGAAGTCGGAGATCCCTTTGAGAAGTGCGTGTTTGAGTCGATCTTGGACGGGGAGTTCTCTCCAAGCGTCAACTTTGACGGGCGATTTGTCCTTCGCCTTGACCGTTTCCGAGAAGTCGATCAGACGCTCCGTAGCATCGGGACGTCGATTGAGCAGCACGTCTTCCACGCGTTCGCGAAGTTCGGGTTCGATTTCATCGTAGACCTCGAGCATTTCCGGGTTGACGATCCCCATATCGAGGCCCGCTTGGATCGCATGGTACAAGAATACGGCGTTCATCGATTCGCGAACGGTATTGTTGCCACGAAACGAGAAGGAAACGTTGCTAACACCGCCGCTGGTTTTGGCGCCGGGGCATTCTTTTTTGATCGTCCGCACCGCTTCGATAAAATCGACCGCGTAGTTTGCGTGCTCGGGCAATCCGGTACCGACAGTGAGGATGTTCGGATCGAATACGATGTCTTCTGCAGGAAAGCCGTTTTCGGTAAGCAGCTTATAGGCACGTTTGCAAATACGGACTTTGTTTTCGTAGTCGGCAGCTTGGCCCTGTTCGTCAAATGCCATGACGACGGCTGCAGCGCCATGCTGATGAATGAATTTGGCTTTGCGAAGGAACTCTTCCTCACCTTCTTTGAGACTGATCGAGTTGACGATCGGTTTGCCGGGCGAATGCCGAATTCCAACCTCGAGGATTTCCCATTTCGAGCTATCGATCATCAGGGGAACTTTGGCGATGTCGGATTCGTGCGCGATCAGATTGAGAAAAGTGCTCATAGCGGCAGCGCCATCGAGCATCCCTTCGTCCATATTCACATCGATGATGTTAGCGCCGCCATCGACTTGTGCCTTGGCGACTCGAATCGCGTCTTCAAATTTACTTTCTTTGATCAGTCTCGCGAATTTTTTGGATCCGGTGACGTTCGTCCGTTCACCCACCATTACAAACGGGTTGTCCTTGCGAAAGACAAAGGGTTCGTTGCCCGCGTATTGAGTGGTCCGATGGTTGGGACGTGCATTGCGGGGTTGGATTCCCGATATCGCTTGGCCGATCGATTTGATATGAGCAGGGGTGCTCCCGCAACATCCGCCTACGATGTTCACCCAACCTTGGGTTGCGAAGTCCCTCACAAAGCTTGCCATCTTGGCTGGCGTTTCATCGAACTCGCCCATCTCATTGGGGAGGCCAGCATTGGGATAGCAACTAATTGCAGCGTCCGAGACATTGGCTAGTCGCTCCAGATAAGGTCGCATCCGGTCACCACCCAAGCCGCAATTGAGACCTACGCTGAGCATAGGGAAGTGAGACACAGCGATCCAGAACGCTTCAAGCTGTTGGCCGGTCAGCGTCACGCCCCCTTCGAATACGGTGGCGGACAGCATGGTTGGCCAGCGCTGGCCTCGCTGCGAAAAAACGTTCTCTATTGCAAGCAAGCAGGCCTTGAAATTCAACGTGTCAAAGGAGGTTTCGGGCAAGAGAAGGTCGACGCCGCCGTCGAGCAAACCGTTGATGTTTACCTCGTAACTTGCCACCATTTGTTCAAAGGAAAAGGGTCGAGTGGCAGGGTCCCCTTTTGCATTCATTGAAAGTTGGACTGCGGTTGGTCCAATACTACCGGCGACAAATCGGGGCTTCGAAGGATCTTTTTTTAGATGGGCATCGACAGCCGATCGAGCGACTTCGGCCCCGGTTTTAGAAATTTCGTAGGCGTAATCGGCGAGTTTGTTTTCAGCCAATCCGATTAAGCTTGCGTTAAACGTGTTGGTTTCAATGATGTCCGAGCCGGCCGTCAAGTATTCGGAGTGGATGCTACGAATGACATCAGGTTGCGTCAGAACCAAAACGTCGGTCGCTTTAGACAAGTCCGCAGGATGGTCCTTGAATCGTTCGCCGCGAATGGCTGCTTCGGGCAACTTCTTTTGAAAAATGAGGGCACCCATAGAACCATCGAGCAGCAAAATACGCTGCTCCATAAGTTCCCGCAATAAGCCTTCTGTGTCTGACTGTGCCCGCGTCGCCATTCGAATCCCTATACGTTATTTCTTGCTAGATAAAGGTTTATCATTCTACTTCAAGAGACGAATCCACAAAGGCGAGTTCGTTGTCAGCCGAAAAATTCCTGATTTTCAAAGCAGTACAAGCGGAATGGGGTAACCGAAAGAAATGCACCATTCGTCACAGCCGAATGTGAGTGAAATTGGTTAGATTCCCTTTTGGATACATTCGGACACTTATTCTCGACTTGTTTTTCGAGCAATCAATCTTTCCATCGCGCGAATTGTTGCCTATAGTTCAGAGGTGCGAACCGGAAACAGTTTGCACTCAATTACCTCCGGTCGTTTTTCCGGCTGAGGGACCATCATTATGCGTTGGCCTAGGTCGCAAAGGGCAGTGCAGTAGCACGCTTGATCTACGCCAGTCTCGCAGCGGCTCCGTGTCGTGCCGCCTGACGGTCGGAGGGAAAAAACAAGTGCTGGCCGGTGGTTTTGCCATCGGCCAGCTTTGTTTCTTTAGCGTTGGCTCTTAAGGCAGAGGAATCCCAGTACCACGGACGTTGTTCCGAGGATACCCCACTGCAAGACAGACATATGTTCCACGCTGTAGCAGATGGCCTTTGCAAATTCGGAAATAAGGTTGTTTAGCTTCTGCATGATGCTGCTTGCTGACAGGAACTTGGGGGAGTGGAAAAAGCGGGCTGACGAACCATTTCCCCCTTGTAATGTAGGCCGTGGAATCGACCCGATGCGATCAGCGTTGGTAAGTGCAGGCGATAATCTGGCGAATGAGGATCGATCACGCAGGATTTGTCGATTAAACGGTTCGGTGCGTGCGTCTGCTCCTTCGATTCGGTAGAAAATCCGCTTCGGGATCACAAGTACGCTTGCGAGTCTCTCGCATAGGGATATAATCCAGCCAAGCGATGGGGTCGTAGCTCAATTGGTTAGAGCACCGGACTGTCGATCCGGAGGTTGCGGGTTCGACCCCCGTCGACCTCGCTTACGAAAGCCCCGGTTCTCCTTGTGATAACTGGGGCTTTTTCGTTTTATGGCTGGTCGTTCTTCGCCGTTTCGTTAACAAGAGTTCCGTTTGGCTTTCGCCCAATGGCACTCATTTTCGTAGCGGCAGGGTGCGAGCCCTCCGGTGTTGGGGCTGAGATGGCAGAGATTCTTTGCAGGTCCAGACCGGACGGCTTGCGCCGTTCCGCTAATGTGAGTGCTATTGGGCTGGCACGGAGGCGGGACGATCTGCAGGGCCAAAAAAAAATCCGTCCCAACTGATTCAGTCGGAAACGGATTTTTAAATAGCGAGGTGCTGTCCAGGGCTGTAGTCCCTAATCCATTAGCTCATTTTGTTGGCGAGGACATCGGAAGCGAGGCCGTCCAAATAGTCGAGTTCGTCTGAGCTATCATGTTGGGCCAAGTATTCGTCCAAGCTGAGGATCTTCTCAACGTCATTGGACGAGGGCATCGGTCCGTAAACGAAAGGCACAGCAACGTTCGAACGGTTCTTCAAGAATGGGACTTCAACAAATTGCGGTTTGAAAGCGACTGTTGGACTGGTGGCCAATGGCGCTCCTTCACCCTCTCCGCTACCGCCGCTGGTGCGAGTGTTCAACTCGTTAATCACCATCAGAGCATCGAGTGGCGACAGGTAATTGTCACCATTGACGTCTAGGAAGTACCTACCCGATCCACCTTCGCCATCAGCAAGAGTTCCCTGAGGAGGGAGGAGACCGCTGCTGCCGGAATTCAACGAGTTGACCAAGATCAGCACGTCGATTGGCGATACGAAGCCGTCGTTATTAACATCGTACGCATTGGTTAAATTGGTGTTGCCTTCGCCACCGCTCGAGCCGCCGCCTCCGCTGCTGGAAACAATGACTAGCGAGTCAGAGACATACCGAATTTGACTCGGTGTCAAAGGCGTCGTTGGATTGAATACAAAGCTGTCGTGGAACGGCTTGATATCGGCGGGGTCGCCGAGGAAGTTCGCGGTGCCGACATTGCGTGCCGTCATCGTGATGGTGAACTGAAGTTTTTCACCGAGTCCAGTTGGAAGACTTGCCGACTGTACCGAACCGATTTCATTGATCAAGCCAGGGATGCGAATATCGCCAGATCGGCCTTCGCTATAGGCTGCATCGTAAACGACTTGGAAGCCTGGGGCTGTTGGGCTCGTGTTCACCGAAACGAGTCCCTTGGGATAAAGTATGTCTTGGAACGCTGCGAAGACACCCGCATTCGATGGAACGTTTCGAAGGTCTTCCACGTAGCCTCGCAATTGGAACTGTTGACCAACGGTGATCTGATCGATCGGTGTTCCGGCCAAGTCCTTTGCACTCAATCGGAGTCGGATCACGTCGTCTACATTCGATACGCCGACATGAAGCGTTACCGTAGCGGTCGACGCGAAACCGCGTTCGTCTGTGATCGAATACGTAAACTGATCGAGACCCACAAAGTTGGTATTTGGGAAATACGTAACAGTGTCGTCGGCGAAATTGTTCGGCGTATTGTTATTATTGATCTGTGTCTGCCCGTTCAAGGGCTGCGATACCGACGCGATGCGGATTGGGGGTTGTGTTCCAACTGTATCGTTCGTAAGAACATCTACATTGAAAGGATTGCTTTGTGGAACATTGAACCGAGTGTCGTCGACAGCGAATGGGAAGTCCACCCCGCTCGGGACAATTTCAATATTCGAACGTCCGAATCGGATCTGTTGAGTCGGAACTCGCGCGGTTGTTGGAGTATTGTAAAAGGCTACATCAGAACCCGGCAACTTGTCTGCAGGATCACCTACAAATTCGGCGATACCCGCCGATACTGCGGTGAAGTCCAGGGCGACAAGTGGGACCCTGTTTGGCTCATTGTACGCAAAGACTTGACCAAGGTAAGCACCGAGCTCGTCGATAATACCCGGGGTCTCTGCGGAGCCTCCTCGGCCCTCTGTATACGGAGCAAAGTAGGAGGCAGCGAAGTTTTGCGTGCCGCTCAACGGAGCATTCGGGGTCACCAGTCCGGCGCTGAATAACAAGTCTAGATAGGCAGAATACACACCTGGCGAGGAGATGTTTCGCGGCGGGGTTTCCAATGCCGCCTTTTCAGGACGCATATCGTCGACGTAGACGAGAACTTTGAACGCGTCGCCCTGGCGCACTGCCGTAATCGGTTCGTTGGCTGCATTGAGGAAGGCGAAGCTAAATTCGACTTCATCGTCCAATCGATCGCCTGGCAAAGTATGGACAGTGATTTTGGCCGTCGTGGTTTTACCGAATGCATCCACAGCCGTGTAAGTGAACTGTTCGGTACCACCAAATCCGCGAACAGGGGTGTATCTAATACTTTGTCCGCCCGAACCGATGGTGACCGCACCTCCACTGTCTGGAGTCGAAACGCTTTGGACGATGAGTGCCCCTCCGCGTCCCTCAACGTCATTGGCCAAAACGTTCAATGGGAAGCCGACGGAATTGGTTGGAACATCAAAAGAATCATCGAC
>JANODW010000640.1:0-4648 GCA_031412875.1 Pirellula sp.
ACGGGGCATTCGAAGCCGCCAGAAAGGAGATCGTTCGCTCGCTATCCTCGATGAAGCCCAAACAACGGTATTTCGTCAGCTTTTTTGGGAAGGAGATCGATCCGATGGTCTTTGGAAACGGAGAGATGGAGCGTTATCCCGTGTATGCCAAGCCGGAAAACTTGACAAAAACAATGGACTGGTTGGGGCGTGTTCAGGTACAAAAGGAAGGGCTGGCTCCCAACAACGCCCTCGACGAGGCAATTGCCATGCAACCGGATGGCATTTTTTTGCTTTTCGATGGCGATACCAAAGTCGATGTCGCAAAGCATCTGCGGCGAGTGAATCGTTCGGACGACATCATCAACGGTAGCTTGCCCAAGGTTCCCATCCATGTGGTCCACTTTTTCCAAGAGGAGTTTCAAGTGCCGATGAAACGCGTCGCGAGTGAAAACGGTGGGACGTATCGGTTTGTTACGCGTCCAGAGCGATCGTCCAAGGGCAACCGTTGACGAGTTATCAAATGGGATCGAAAGAACGTTGGTTTACCAAATCTAGTTCGCAATCGCTGATTGCGATGTCGATGAGTTCCTGTATCCATTTGGTCATCTGTTTGGCTCTTGCGCTCATTCTTGTTACCGGTAGTGGGGATTTTGGCCATCATCTCCAACTAGCAATCGATTCCAAGGACGATGCGCAAGAGTTGACCAACTTCGATTTGAATTTAGACTTGCCCGAGGAGAGTTTGGCATCGGCCGAGGCTCCGCCACCCTTTGCCGCAATGCCCCATGCGGAATCGATGTCCCTCGCTCCGTCCGTTTCTCCTGAAGGGAGCGTCGTCCCAGTCGGTCCAATGGGAGGACTGAGCAACGTTACGAGGGATGTAGCGCAAGCGGCTCGCTCGGTGGCGGGTCAAGAGACTCAGAGCAAGACAAAATCGGGAGCTTCGTTTTTTGGCGCGCAAGCCGACGGGAATCGCTTTGTGTTTGTGATAGATTCGTCCGGCTCGATGCGGGGGGAGCGTTGGGAAGCGCTGTGCAAAGAACTGGTGCGGGCCATCAAGTCACTGTCGCCCGATCAAGATTTTTTTGTGATCAGCTTCGACGCGATGGCCCATCCCATGTTCGGCGCCGCCCCTCCGCGAGGGAAATTCCTCAAGGCCGTTGATAAGAACGTCAAGCGAATCCAAAACTGGTTGTTGTCGATCGAACACGGCCGCAATACCCTACCTGCGTCGGCGGTGGGGATGGCGATGAAACTCGAGCCGGATGCGATCTTTCTCCTTTCCGATGGGGAGATTCGGGATAGCACAGTCGTGGACCTACGGATTTGGAATCGCAAACAAGACGAAGATGGAAATGTAAAATCCATTGTTCCCATCCATACCGTTTTGTTGCATAGCCTGATAGGCTACGAAACCCTGGAAACGATAGCCAGAGAAAACGGCGGGACGTTTACACCGGTAAGGCCCCGATAAAAACAGTCGTCCCACGCGTCCGGTAAAGGAACTAGTTAAAGGTCTATGAAAGCTGTCCTGCAGAGAGTGTTATCGAGCCGAGTGGAGGTTGCCGGCACGATCGTTGGTCAGATCGAGAAAGGGTGGCTCGTCCTGGTCGGAATGGAAGTCGGAGACACGCAAGAGATCGCCGAGTATGTCGCCGACCGTTGCGTAAAACTACGTGGGTTTTCCGATGACCAAGGGAAGATGAATTTAAGTGTGCAAGATATCCAGGGCTCGATATTGATCGTAAGCCAATTCACTTTGCTGGCTGACTGCACGCGAGGGCGTCGTCCGGGGTTCGATAAAGCAGCTCCCCCCGCCGCCGCGAACGCATTGTACGAATTCTTTTGCGAGTGCGTCAGGAAGTCCGGCGTTCCCATCGCCCAAGGGATATTTCAAGCGGACATGCAGGTAACGCTAACCAACGACGGCCCTGTTACCTTCATCATTGAACACCCCAAAAAAGGCTAGCATCCAGCGAGTAAATTTACGCACGGAACGGCGCAAGCCAAATGCCGCTACTGTGGGGAGTACGATTCCGGGCGAATGGTGGGCTCGACTCTGCGATCAACGGCTGAGGATCGCGATGCCGTACTCTTCGGCGCAACGAATTGTTTTATCGCGATTGATGATGATGGTTTTCCCTGCTTCGATTGCGATGGCTTTCCCGCCTGCTTGAGCCATTTTTTCAATCGTTTGCGGTCCGATGGTTGGCAGGTCGAATCGCATGTCTTGTTCGGGTTTCGCAACTTTGACCAAGGTGAAACCACCGCGAGGGCAGATTTGGCCCGTTCGCATAATGCAAGCATCGGTCCCCTCGATGGCTTCCACGGCCAAGACCGTTCGGTCGCGTACCGTCACGCTTTGTCCCACATCCAAACCGCCCATCTGCTTGGCGATGGTCCATCCGAATTCGATGTCGTCCAGTTCGAAATTGCTGGGCTTTCGGCGAGTGAGAACGCCTTGTTCGGCGATCAACTGGGTCGCGAATTCGGTTCCTGGAACGGTCATGATGCCACATCGGCCAAAGGAAGTAACGACGGCGCCCAAAAGCGAATTGTCGGTTGTATCGCGGGTGCGCCAGAAGAAGTGAGGGAGCATTGTTTTGACGCATTCCCAATCGGGGAAATGGTCCATCCATCCCCATCCATGGAACAAGATCTTGTCTTTGAATAGCTTACCGGACAAGCAAACATGGCTGACCCCGTGTTGACGGAAGAATCTTTGCATGCCTCCCAGTTTGCACACGCCGATCCATCGAACGTGACTCGCGAGCGATTCGATTTCTTTGGAGGCGTGACCGTGCACGGCAGCAACGACGACTTCATACCCTTTTTCTCGCAGAGCTTGAGCGACGGCGATTGGGTATTCGCCCCAACCGGCAACGATGCCTATCGACTTGGCCTGATTCATTCTGGGGGGTTCTCTTGCTGCATGAGTGCAGCAACTTGTTTGGACAATAGCTTTACGGTTTTTCGAAGTTCGGGAAGGCGGTTGATCGATGCGAACAAGACCGCTTGTTCATTGCGGGGGATCGCAGGACTGCCTAGTAGCACTTGGTCCTCGCCGGTATCGGAGATGACGCCCGATTGCGCGCCCACCATGGTCCTTGCGCCGATCTTGGTGTGGTCTCGCACGCCCACTTGACCGGCGATGACGACATAGTCGCCGGTGCTGGCGCTTCCTGCGATGCCAACATGCGCGCAGATCAAATTATGTTTGCCGATATTGCAGTTGTGAGCGATTTGTACAAAGTTGTCGATCTTGGTACCTTGGCCGACGCGGGTTGCCCCATAAGTGCCCCGGTCCACGCAGGAGTTGGCTCCGATTTCGACGTCGGATTCAATATGGACCCAACCGATCTGAGCGGTAGGAAGATGTTTGCCTTGTTCCATACGGTATCCAAAACCATGGGCACCCAGGACGCATCCGGAATGCAGAATCACGCGATCCTCGACAATCGTGCCTGGATATAGCACGACGCCCGGAAACAACTGGCAGTCCTTGCCGACGTGACAGCCTTGCATGATCGTGACGCCGCGATGGATTTGGGTTCCGGAACCTACCTCGCAACCTTCGGCAATGCTTGCAAATGCTTCGACGGTGGCATCGGGGCTGACATCGGCGGACGGATCCACGATCGCGTGCGAATCGATGCCCGTTTTGCGGGACACCACTACGATCGGGCGAAAAAGTTGGCAGATTTGAGCAAAAGCTTCGTGCGGATTTTTGACGACGATTTGCGGAATCGATACATCGGGAAAGCTTTTGCTGGTAACACAAGCCGAAGCGTGGGACTGGTGCAGTCGGGGCAGGTACTTCTCGTTGTCGAGCAACGTGATGTGGCCTTGCGTTGCCTCGCCCAGCGGAGCTGCGCCCGTGATAACCTCTTCGTTTTTGCGAGAAAACAGCTCGCCATGTACCCGCTTGGCCAGGGTAGGCAGATCGATCGCAGTCATACAGATTCCTTTCCGAAACGCCGTCAGTCTATCGGGATAATCTAATAAAAAACGGTTCACCGGGGCAATGTCGATTTTTTTAGGGAGCGCTGTTGCCTCCCATCAAATCTACGACTTTACATCGATACCCAGTCCCGTTTTGGAGCAAGATCGCTATTCTGATGGCGATGAAAGCTCGTTGCATTGGTCCAGCAACTCGAACTTGAGCCGTGAATTTTTTAACGCAAGTGCCTTCCTTTACCCATTGCGGGCAAACAATAGTATTCCCAAATTCCAACTCAGCATTGAGCCCACGAAAATCAATGGAACCTTTGCTTCGCGCTGTCGACGTTACCAAAGCCTATCAGATGGGGACGGTTTTGCACCCTGCGCTTCGCGGCGTGAGCCTTGAAATCAATCGGGGCGAGTTCGTTGCGATCATCGGTCCGTCCGGTTCTGGCAAAAGCACGCTGTTGCATATGCTCGGCGGCTTGGACCGCCCAGACACAGGCGACGTGCAGCTTGAAGGAAGTTCTATTTCGAAGCTCGACGAGAACAGCCAGACTTTGCTGCGACGTCGCCGCATCGGATTTGTATTCCAGAAGGTTCACTTGTTGCCGATGCTCAAGGCGATCGAGAATGTCATGGTGCCGCTCCGACTCGATGGGGTGGATCTGAGCATTGCTCGTCCCAAAGCGGTGGCTGCGTTGGAATCGGTAGGCATGGGGAA
>JANODW010000641.1:0-9444 GCA_031412875.1 Pirellula sp.
CCGCGACCGATCCACACGGCGCGTCCGTCGCGACGACCTTTATTTGGAATGTAGTCAATCCGGACTTGGTCGTGACCGTGAACGATTTGGGCATTACGGCTGAGCCAGGAGAGACCGTCGTCTTTACGATTGACTATGCGAACGCCAATGATCGCAATGCAACCGGTGTGGTACTGACCCAGGCACTTCCGGCGAATACGACGTTCCATGCTTCCGCAAGCAGTCCAGGCTGGGTCAACAACGGAAACGGCACTTTTTCAATCCATCTAGGGACGGTGGAAGGACTGGATTCTGGCAGCGTGCTTTTTGCTGTCACGCTCAATTCAGCGGTACCGGCGGGAGTCAATGGCATCGTGACGACATCGGCAATCGCGGATGATGGTATCCACGGCACAGACCTTACGCCCAGCAATAACTTTGGACGTGATTGGACACCCGTCGAAGCATTACCCAATGTCGGCTTTGCAATTATTCCACCTGCAATCAATCCGCAGCCAGGCAGTACCGCTAACTACGTAGTTAACTACGAAAACACCGGCAACCAAGGCGCAACGGGAGTGGTCATCACCATGACCTTGCCACCCAACGCGACATTCAATCCGGCGACAAGCTCGGCGGGCTGGGTGTATCTAGGCAGCGGTATCTATACATTCAATGTCGATAGTTTGCCTGCTGGCAGCACCGGTTCGTTGAACTTCGCCTTTGACCTTTCATCGACGATGCCAGCGGGCATAAATGACCTCACGATACGGGCCAGCATCGCTGACGACGGCACCAACGGTAGCGATCCGTCAACCGGCGCCAATTCGGCCACGATTGTGACCCCTTTGGATGCCCAACCCGAATATAGAATCGGGATCACCGACCAGCGAACGCTCGTCGTTCGCGGCGACACCATCGAGTATCAAATTGTGGTGGTCAACCAAGGCAATCAAGATGGCACAGGTGTCACCGTCACTGCTTCCTATTCATCGGAAGTATTCGAAAGTCTATCCCCATCGCACGGCGGGATCGTCGATCGTTTGACGAACACGATAACCTGGCATCTAGGCGATTTGGCTGTCGGCCAACAGATCATCCTGGTTGTTGAGGCTCGAATCTCGATGACTGTACCCGACGAGATAGTTTCCGTCGCGGTCGTTGCCTCCGTGGTGGATGATGGTGCCAATGCCGCAGATCCTTTGTTGCAAAACAATTCGGCTTCGGAAATCGACAACCTGCAGGCGTTTTATTTCGACACACTGAACAATCGCGCCTCCGATCAATTTGGACACCTGCCGTTGAGCGTCCCACCGATCAGGACACGCTTAATGCCATTGCCGGTCGCTCCTATTTTCAGCGGCCTCACATCGCCAGGCTCAACCCTAGTCGGTAAAATTTACGATCAGCATGGCAGCTTGATCGGCGAACGGCAAGTCGTGGCGGATGCATCGGGTAACTGGATGATGATTTTCGGGGATACGCTATTGACAGAGAGCCCATCTCGCATGGAAATCCAACAGACGACGTCGATTGACGGTTTGAGTCACGACGCTGGCCTCCAGTTCCGTCGCTATTTCCAGCCGACCGCGCATTCGTCGCTCTTCTTCACCTCGGAGTTGACTGTCAACGAAGTCATGAGACGCTCCGCCTACGGGATGATCGCGGCAAGCCACCATTGCAATAGGACTCCTTTCGGCATGTGATGGCAACCTTGGGCGATTTTGAAAGGATGCGAGGGATCGTTCATCCTGCTCCCCCTGTTTTTATTCGAGAGGCTCGATGAGGCCATGTTCAGCTAAACGAACGATCAAAACGACGATGTCGATGGATCGTCGGAAACCAAAGTGCTCGATGATTTTGTTTCGACGAAGCTCGACCGAACGCGTGGTCATTTGAACAGTCGCTGCGATATGCTTTGTCGATTCCCCGTGCGCATCGCCAAGACAAATCGCTTGATCCACTTTATCTAACTGCTGGTAGAGGACCAGCAGTTCATTGAGACTTCGGCGACGCTCCAACTCGCCATTGCCGACTAATGCGATAGGTCGAGAAAATAAAAGAATATGGAATTGCGGATCCTTGAATTCATCCAGTCGACGCTTGAAACTTCGAAAGATGAATTCGCGTCCAAGTGCATCGCGGCCAACGTGTTCAAATTCTATGGATAGCACACCATCCATTATGACGGTGTCCGTCAATTGAGATAGCTTAACGTACCTGGGATCATGGGATTGCGACACCATGTCACCAAGCAAACCGGACCGAGCTCCATTGATCATTCTTCGGCTCGCGTTGTTCTCCCGCGTTACGGTTCGAAACGAGTTCTTGATGACAACGATCGATTCATACGCGGAAAGATTCAACTCTGTGGACCGATCGGTTTTAGCCCATTCCAATAGGGCACCTATCAGCTCCTGTTTCTCGTCTTCGTAGGGTCGGGAAAAAGGGTAGAGTTCCAAAACTTCGTCTTTCGTATGGTGGGGATGTGGCTAGCCGCTGTTCGTAAGTCCTTTTGAACCTGCGCGGAGCTCCATTCTGGAATGATGCCCATCAATTTAACATAAATTGGAATCTCATTGACTATTTAGCATGATTTTGGGACGCTGTGTCGAAGTTCTGAGGGAAGGCGACGCATTTCATTTTAGGCGGCTCATGACAACTATGTCGATTTCGAAAGACGGCTCTCTCACCCCTCTATGGGCGTCGAGGCAATCCCGCATTCTGGTGGTCGAGGACAATTCAGGAGATGCTGAATTGGTTCGTGCCGTTTTGGAACAAAATGTCGAAAGCTCAATCGAGATCGCCCAATCCAATCGGCTCACCGATGCCATTCGACGAATTGCAGTGGAACGCTTCGACTTGATCGTTCTCGATTTGGGGCTGCCGGATTCAAAAGGCTTCGAAACACTGGAGCGAATTTTGGCGGTAGCGGCATCGATTCCGATCATTGTGCTGACCGGACAGGAAGATCCCGATCTAGCGGAGAAACTGATCGGACGAGGAGCGAAAGAGTGCTTGTGCAAGAATAACGTGTCGGGAGAGCTATTAGTCCACGCCATCACCCGTTGTATGAAAAGTTTGTAATCCAATAGCAAACACTCATTGTCGTAGCGGCAGGGCGCGAGCCCTCCGGTGTCGCGGCTGAGATCGCCGAGATTCACCCGTAGGATGGGACCATCGTCCCGTCCGTTTGTTCGTTCGGGACAATGGTCCCAAACTACGGCTGGTATGTTTCAGCCTGCCTCTCGCCTTATCACGCTGAGAGTCTGCGGATGAGCAGGACAATTGATACGCCTGATCAGCGTTGGATGGGGAAGTGCTTGTCGAGAATTTCGAGGAAGGTTTGTCGTTTCAGAGGTTTGGTCATGAACTCCCGGACCAGCGCGCAGCTTTCCGCGCGTTGACGGTCGTTATCGTTTAAAGACGTGGTAAGCATGATGATGACTGGACCACCCACAAAGCGGGCATCGAGCAACGCGTACTTGTCGAGAAATTCCCAGCCGTTCGTTCGAGGCATATTGATGTCGAGAAAAATCAAGTCGGGTCGAGGATAATTCGAACCACGGTTCGCATACTTTCCCGCGTTTTGAAGATAGTCCAAAGCGTCACTTCCGTCCAAGCAAACGTCAATCAGTTCAACACGGCCCGCTTTTTCCATGGCCCGACGGTGGAAGAAATTGTCGTCTTCATTGTCATCAATCAACAGAACCAAATTTATTTTTTTTGTCATTCAAATTCACCTAAGATGCTTATGTCATGGAATTTCATCCAGAAATTGCTTCCCGTACCGACGGTCGAATAGACGCCAATTTGACCGTCATAGTTTTCGACGATTTTTTTGCACAGTGCGAGTCCGATTCCAGTCCCTTCGAACTGTTCTCTACTATGAAGCCGTTGAAACATCAGGAATATTTTCTGGAAATGCTCCTCTGCGATTCCTATTCCGTTGTCAACGATCGAAAAAACGACATATCGACCTTCACGTTTGGCGGAGATCTCGATGTTTGGAATAATATCCGGCGCGACATACTTCATCGCGTTGGTCAGTAGATTCTGAAAAAGTTGTTTCAGTTCACTGCGATTCCCTTTGAAACAAGGTAATTTGCCTACCCGGATGGCAGCGTGTTTTTTGTTGACCGCTTGGGACAGGTCCTCCTGGATTTCTTCGAGGAGCGATTGCAATTCGATGGGCTCGTGTTTTGTCTGCATTCCTAGACTTGCATAATCTAACAAGTCGGCGATAAGAGCCTGCATTCGATGCACGGCATGGGAGGCTCTGCTAACAAAATGAAGCCACTCCTCATGTTCCGAAGGCTGCAGTTCTTCACCAAGCAAATCGAGATAGTTCAGTTGTGTTCGCAGAGGTTCCTGAAGATCGTGGGAGGCCGCGTAAATCAACTGCATGAATTCTTGACGGCTACGCATGACGTTTGCTGTGGTCCGCTGCAATTCAAACTTCAGAATCGTATTGCGGATCCGGCTTACCGTTCCAATCTCATCCGGGTCCCAAGGGAGCGACCGGTCTTCCACTGCCTCTTGCCACTTGGCAAAGGACTTGCGCGGACTCAGCCGAACTTCTTTGTCCTCGTCTTTTCGTTCGCTTTCAAGTGTTTTAGAAGGGTCGCCTGCCCAATCCGTGATTTGGATGTGCGGTTTGCGAAACCACAATAGATAGTTCTGTGACACTTCGGAAACTCTCGCGGCAAGCATGCCACCAAAGCGAGTTGAGAACGCGGCGGAGATTGGCACCGTCCTGGCCAAGTCGTCCGTTACAAAAAGTTCACCCTCGCCGCAGTGCATGAGCCAATTTCGCAACGACAGGATATCTTCATTCGCCGGAATGGTGCCGATCGAACAAATGACACCATCCATCGTGACCGCGGCTGCGCCATCTGCCATGCATATCCCCTCGAGGCATTTGCCATCGTTACTCATTTCCAGTTTGTAGTGGTCTCCTACTCGAATCTGGTCTAGAAACTTTTGTTCTGATTCCTTCGCGCTCGCGATCCTCAGCCGACGTTCGTCGCGTCGCAGTTCCGACATCCGCACCGAAAACAAGTCTGCGATTGCTTCCCCCATCCTTCGCGACTCGTATTCTGGAGCGCGGGGTGAGTCGTGGTGGCAAGCGAAGAGGCCCCATAGTTTCCCCTCCAGTATGATCGCGAGAGTCAACGTAGCCCGCACGCCCATGTGCTTTAGGTATTCGATATGCACTGGCGAGGTTGCTCGCAATAGGCACATCGACAGGTCCAAATAAGGAACCTTAGGCCCTAACTCCGGGTTGAACCAAAGCCGATCGTTGGGGAGCTGAATATCTGAAATGGAGCGACTTCGATTTTTCAAAAGCAATTCGCGCGACATCGCGGGGATGTCGGTTGCAGGGTAATGCAAGCCAAGGAACGGTTCTAAACGTGGCTCCTTGGACTCACCCACGACTGTTCCGTGAAAGTCTTTATCGAATTGGTAAATCATCACTCGGTCGTAACCGAGGATTTCTCGGGCTAGCTCGGAAGTTGTTTCGAATAGTTCCTCCAGACCGCGACAAGAACGCATTCGATTTGAGATTTGTAGAAAAATGCGCAACGCTTCCGGTTGGCAATGCGAACTTTCGATCTCAAGAAATGCCATCCCTGCATGCACATGTCGACTCAAGGTAAACGACTGCTCGTCGTGGCAAAAGGAAATGGGATCCAGGGTTTTGTCGTCGCTCGATGCTTGCAGTTTTTCAAGCGCGCTCAGCAGGCTTGCCGGCATCCAGTTCTCAACGGGCTGTTCCCAAAGAGTGGCCATTGACTTCCCAAGCCATACGGGAAAATACTCATTAGTCGCATGCAGAAATCGTGGGCGTTTCGGATCAAATACCAAAATCTGACCGTGCCCTTGGATCGCGAGTGGCCTTTGAATTGGCTCGACACTGCAATTTTCTAACGTTAATTGAAAATCGGCGTAAAGATTTGTTTGCATTTTGCTCCCTCAAAATAAACGTGTTTCCATTGCTTCCCAAGCGATTTGTTCCCTGCAAGCGGGTCCAAACACCCATGGTTCATTGCCAGGAAGAACATATCTGTACGTGCATCGCAGCCAGCGCATGCAACTCATGGGCTCCCCAGCAGCCTGAGAAGCCAAAGCACTGATTCGGCAGTCTACCTGAGCGTTGCAACCAGATGATAGAGTAGTTCCCTTAGGCGAGCGGCAGGCTAAAACATACCAACCGTAGTTTGGGACCATTGTCCCGAACGAACAAACGGGCACGAACGAACAAACGGACGGGACAAAGGTCCCATCCTACGGTAGTGATGATCCTGCCGAATTCACGTTTCGGGCTATGATTCGTAGGTTCAGCTTTTTCGATCGCTTCACAGGCCCGTGAACCGATAGAACGTAGTTCCCATGTCATCCCTTTTGGTTGGATCAGCAAGGCTTTTGAATGGCATTTAAAGAAGATTTTGACGCGTCCCAGAATCGAATCGGCTTGACAGAAAGTCTGGTCCTGCGATTCCATGATACGCTGGATTTGGTTCCCATCGCGTTATTGATCGTGGCGCAAGACGGAACGATTGCACTCGCCAATCCTGAAGCAGCAAATCTATTCGGCTACTGCATCGCCGAGTTGATAGCCATGCCGATTGAGCAATTGGTCGCAGACCGTTTTCGCTGTGAATCCAGGGACCATGGAGAAGGATTCCGTGCCATTGCGACCGCCTTGGAGCTGGATTCGGACGAAAAACTATATGGTCTTCGGAAGGACGGGCAAGAGATACCGATCGAAGTTCGAATCAAATCGATCCATCACCAAGGGGGAGAATTGTTGCTATGCACCGTTTGTGAATTGGCCTCTTGGGAAAGGACACAGGTTCAGTTGAAAAAAAGCACGATTGAAATGTCGGAGGCAAACGCTGATTTCCAAGCATTCGCGCACCTTGCCGCACATGACCTGCAGGAACCGCTTCGGAAAGTGGTGTCGTCGCTCCAGGCACTCGTCGATGATCATGGCGATACGATCGTAGCCGAGGCTCGCCAATGGATGGATCACGCTGCCGATGGAGCAAAGCGCATGCAACGATTGGTCACGGACTTGCTAATGTTTTCACTCTTTTCGTCCCAAAGCCGACCGGTTCAGCCGGTCGATCCTAACGAAGCGGTGCGAGTGGTTCTAAGCAATTTGGAGCTGACGATCCAGGCATCGTCAGCGCAAATTATTTGCCATCCATTGCCCATGATCATCGCCGATGAGATCCAATTGAAAACGCTTCTGCAACATCTCGTCGAGAACGCCATTCGGTTTCGAGGTGACATCGCGCCACGTATCGAGATTGGAGTGGTGGCCGGGGCTGGCGTTAAGTCTCCAGCGATAAGTTCCGAGCGCTCAGGCAATCCGAGTACTGACATTACTTTCTATGTCCGTGACAATGCCATTGGGATTTCGCCTGAGTCCTTTACCCGAATTTTTGTGGTCTTGCAGCGTTTGCACAGTAGGCATGCATATCCGGGCACCGGCATGGGACTTGCGCTTTGCAAGAAAATTGTCGAACGGCATGGCGGACGGATTTGGCTGGAATCGACCCCAGGGCAAGGGAGCACGTTCTATTTTACCTGGGGCTCGGCGGCTTCTAATTTGTCGTAATGCGTGCAACTTTACTGCAGAGATTGCAATTTCCCTCAAGGGTGAGTTTCCTCAAGCTACTTTTTTGGGACTGGATCGCCACTTCGATCTATTGCCTGATGTGACCGATTCTGCTTGAGGGGGAAATGACTAACTCTAAACGATTCAAAATCCTTTTGATTGAGGATGATGCACTGGATGCGGAATTTGTGATTCGCGCCATGAAAAATGCTGCCGTCAATAGTTCGATGAAGCATGTTTCAACGCTGACGAATGCACTTGCAGTATGCCAAAGCGAGACGTTTGATCTGATTTTGTCCGACCTTCACTTGCCCGATAGCACGGGTTTTGAAACCATTTCTCAGCTTCGCTGCAAACTCGCCGACACACCCATCGTCATTCTTACCTCCGTCGATGACGTTGAGCTAGAGAAAAAGCTGCTCGATGCGGGTGCACAAGACTTCGTTCCGAAACGCAGCATCTCCAGCGACGTTCTCGGCCGAGCTATCCGCCATGCCATACAAAGGCATGAACAAGGTCTAGAAAGCCAGAACCTGCTGAGTGAAATCAGCGCATCCAGAAAGTTACTTTCGGCAAAAAACTGCAAACTTGAATTGCTGTACAAGCAAGCCCACGATTTTGTTGACAACGTGTCCCATGAATTCCGAACGCCACTGACGGTCATTAAAGAGTACTCGTCGTTAATCCGAGAAGGATTCGTCGGGGAGGTCAACAAAGAACAAACCCGCATGCTCTCCATCATTGAGAACCGGGTCGAAGACTTGAATACCATGGTTGACGACATGCTCGATTCAAGCAAGCTCGAGTCTGGGTTGATCGGTGCGTGGAGGAAACCATGCAGCGTTGACGACATCCTAGAGCATGTGGAAACAACACTCGACCGCAAGGCATTCGTCAAAGGTGTAACGCTCACTTGGGAAATTGCAAAGGATCTACCAGCTCTCTTTTGCGATGCAGAGAAGATCGGTCGTGTTATAACCAACCTCGGCATCAATGCATTGAAGTTTTGCGCCAATCCGGGAAACGTCCGGGTTTCGGTTTATCAAGTCGCTGCTAGCTGCGACGTCACCTTCGCGATCGAAGATGACGGAGCAGGTATCGAGTCAAGTTGCTTGGAGCAGATTTTCGAGCGGTTCCGTCAATTGGGAACTAGCACGCACTCCAGTTGCAAGGGATTCGGTCTTGGATTGGCGATCGCAAAGGACTTGGTTGAACTGAATTTTGGTCAACTTTCTGTTGAAAGTACCCTTGGTCATGGGAGCAAGTTCTTCTTTACAGTTCCTGCTAACGAGCCGGAACATGTAATATCTCGCTTCATTCGTTTGGTTGAAAACACACACGCATGTCCCAAGATGATCACGTTCGTCAGGGCGGAACCAAGTACGGTTGGAAATCAAAACGAGCTCGAGGACTTGGAAGAGTTCTTGAGTTCTTTATGTCGCTCTTGCGATTTGCTCTTTCAAGGGCCCAATCAAACATTCTTATTGGCACTTACTACCGACAAAGTGGAATTGCAGCCGTTTCTCGATCGGGCCCAAGCATCTTGGAAAGCGATCAACCGCAACCGGCCACGCGGCCCACTTCCTGATTTCGATTACGAGTACCTTGGTACTTGCCCAATCGCATCTCAGAGCGAACTCGCCATCCAAACTGTGAACGCATTCGTCTCCGATCGGCAAGTGACACTTGTCTAATTCTAAATCGATTTTAGTTGTTGATGACGATTGTGAAATTCGAAGTGTTGCCATGCTACGGCTACAATTTGCAGGTTACTCTGTCATGTCAGCCGAGGATGGTCAGGATGCATTGAACAAGATCGACCTGCAGAAACCGGATGC
>JANODW010000642.1:0-10750 GCA_031412875.1 Pirellula sp.
CGCGCAGAACCCTGCCGCCATCCGACAAATCTACCTTTCCAATCTAGGGAGAACCTATGACTGCCAAACTTCAGTTTGCTCGACTTCTTGCGAGCGTGGCTATGATGTCTATCGCTACTTCCTCATTTGCTCAAAATGGTGCCACACCTCAAGGAGGGGGACAAGCCAGCAACGAGAAGAAATCGGACGCCGCTACTTGCCCGGTAATCGGAGGAACGCAGAGACCTGCGTCGGAACGAACTACCGCTGCGGGTGGGATGTCGACAGAAGACTGGTGGCCCAATCAATTGAACTTGAAAATACTCCACCAAAACTCTTCCAAGAGCAATCCGATGGGGGAGTCCTTTTCCTATGCCGAGGAGTTTAAAAAACTGGACCTCAAGGCATTGAAGAAGGACATTGAAACCCTTTTGACCACCTCTCAAGATTGGTGGCCAGCCGATTATGGAAATTATGGTCCCTTGTTTATTAGAATGGCCTGGCATAGCGCTGGGACGTACCGAATCGCAGACGGTCGTGGGGGCGCTTCTTACGGCACTCAGCGTTTCGCACCTTTAAATAGCTGGCCCGACAATGCAAACCTGGACAAAGCAAGGCGTCTGCTCTGGCCGATCAAGCAAAAGTATGGCAACAAAATCTCTTGGGCGGACCTAATGGTTCTAACAGGAAACGTGTCGCTCGAATCGATGGGATTCAAGACGTTTGGATTTGCTGGCGGGCGAGAAGACGTATGGGAACCTCAAGAGGATATCTATTGGGGTCCCGAAAGCGTTTGGCTGGGCGACAAGCGGTACTCGGGGGATCGCAAACTTGAGAATCCATTGGCGGCCGTTCAAATGGGTCTCATCTATGTGAATCCAGAAGGGCCCAATGGCAAACCCGATCCATTGGCTTCTGCCAAGGATATCCGAGAAACGTTTGCTCGGATGGCTATGAACGACGAAGAAACCGTTGCTTTGATTGCAGGCGGTCACACGTTTGGCAAAGCTCACGGCGCAGCCGATGCGAGCAAACACGTCGGTCCTGAGCCCGAAGCGGCCGGCATCGAACAGCAAGGTTTTGGCTGGAAAAACACTTACGGAAAAGGCAACGCCGGCGACACGATTACCAGCGGGCTCGAAGGAGCATGGACCTCCACACCCACCGCTTGGTCCAACGGCTATTTCGACAACCTGTTCAAGTACGAATGGGTATTGGCAAAGGGCCAAGGGGGAGCTTGGCAATGGGCTCCGAAAGAGGCATCCGCCAAAGGAACCGTGCCTGATGCTCATGACAAAACCAAGAGCCACGTCCCAATCATGTTCACAACCGACATGGCTTTGAAGATGGACCCGATCTACGGTCCGATCTCCAAGCGATTCCACTCCAACCCGGGCGAATTTGCATTGGCTTTTTCAAAAGCTTGGTACAAACTGACCCACCGGGACATGGGCCCGATCTCGCGATGCCTTGGACCATTGGTTGCTGAACCTCAATTGTGGCAAGACCCTGTGCCAGCCGTAGATCACAAATTGATCGATGATCAGGACATCGCTGCGCTCAAGACAAAAGTTTTAGCGTCGGGCCTTTCGATTTCGCAGTTGGTATCAACAGCATGGGCATCGGCTTCCACGTTTCGAGGATCCGACAAACGAGGCGGTGCGAACGGCGCTCGTATTCGTCTTGCTCCGCAAAAAGATTGGGAAGCAAACAACCCAGCCGATCTGGCAAAAGTCTTGGCGTCCCTTGAGAAAATACAAATGGATTTCAACAAGCAGCAGACCGGGGGCAAGAAGGTCTCGATCGCTGATTTGATCGTCTTGGGAGGCTGTGCTGCGGTGGAAGCGGCGGCAAAGAAAGCCGGGCAGGACGTGCGAGTTCCATTCGCCCCAGGACGGACAGACGCAACGCAGGAAAAGACCGACGTGAGTTCCTTTGCTGTGCTCGAGCCAGCCACGGACGGGTTCCGCAACTACTTTGGCAAAACACACGATCGTCCCGCTGAAGAGTTGTTGATTGATCGCGCCCAGTTGCTCACGTTGACGGCTCCCGAAATGACCGTTCTCATCGGCGGTATGCGGGTTCTCAATACCACCACTTCGTTCCCACAGTTGGGTACATTCACCAAGCGGCCAGAAGCCCTCACCAATGACTTCTTCGTGAACCTGCTGGACATGGGAACGCAATGGAAGAAGTCCTCGGTTTGCGACCACTTCTTCGAAGGAAAGGATAGCAAGACAGGGCAAGTCAAATGGACGGGCAGCCGAGTCGATTTGGTGTTCGGTTCCAACTCGCAACTCCGAGCCATTGCGGAAGCGTACGCAAGCAGTGACGCGCAGCAGAAGTTTGTAAATGACTTCGTCGCGGCCTGGTCCAAGGTGATGAATTTGGATCGATTCGACTTGGATCCTGCTCTTCGCAGCGGGTCCAAACCCATTGCGATGAGCCGACGCTAATGGAACGCTTTCCCAACCCGGCGATTAAGCGAGGGGTTTGCATTCACTCGATCACGCGTCGGGTTGGGATGAAAGCGGGTTGAAACATACCAGCCGTGGTTTGGGAATCTTGTCCCGAACTAACAAACGGACGAGGACAAAGGTCCCGTCCTACGGTCGGCTTAATCCTGCTGCTGGCCTTAGTAGGGCTGATGGAGCGCATCGCAAAGGAACTTCATCAGCGGCTTTGCGATGTCAAAGCGATCCATAATGCGATCGCAAGCATCGGCGTGGAGGAGATCTGTTTCTTTGATGGCGGTAATCCCGGCAAAGCTTTTGCGACGTAGGTCTTCGATGGCAGGGTGGTTGGGATCGATCCCACGCGGCGCTGTTTTCAGAGAGTCGCCATCGAACTTAAAACCATCTGCGAACTTCTTGTTACTGCGCACCTTGTTCCAAGCCGCAGTATCTTGCATGATCGATTGCCGAATCGCGGCTAGCGGCTCAGAGGGTGGCAGCCAAATCCCCGCTGCTAGGAAACAAGCGTCCGGCTCAAGATGTACGTAGAGGCCAGGCGCATGAACGTCCCCACCGATGGCATGCCGGAAATGGATTCCCACGTTGGTTTTGTAGGGCGTTTTGTCTTTGGCGAAGCGAGTATCTCGGTAGATCCGCATGATCGCGCCCCCGACACGTTTGGGTTCGGCCAACAAATAGCGAGAATGCTTGGCGAGCCGCGGCTGCATTTGCGTTACAAAACTCATCGCTGCGCCGAGCACCTCCTGTTCGTATCTCGGCTTGTTCTCACCGAACCATTCTCGATTATTGTTTGACTTCAGCTCACGCAAAAAATCAAACAGGGCTTTGGTGAACGGCGAAACCGCAGCGTTGGACGCTTTCTTCATGTGTCCCGAGCGCTCCCAAAAAGTCGGATGAAAAGATCGATGAGGGGGGAGATAGAAATTGCCATGAAGGCCAGCAACCATACTTTGTTCGAAGCCAGCCATTGCTCCTCGGGCAAAATCACCACCGCTCCAAGTAAACCCATGGCCGCGATTAAGAACATTTCAAATCGATAGGGTCGTTGCCAAACCGAGAACCACAACAACAGCATCCAGAATGCTAGGAGCAACCCCACCGTACCCATCCCAAACCAGCCCGAAACGGCAAGCAAACAGGCGAGCAACCAATAGTAGGGTCGGATCTTGGACAAGCGATCGCGGATTCGAAACAGGAGGCGAAGAAATGGGTTTGTCATTTTGGACAGTGCAGCGCTACCATTCGGATTGCCAAGGCTTGGTGATAGTCAGGATGGATCCCAAGATGAGGCAGCACACCGATGCAGCCAAGAGCACTCGAAACCAATTTTGCATGACTCGCCCTACCACGATATCGACAATACAAACTAATGTGGGAAGGAATACAACCGAACCGATGAGCCATTCCGGAAGCGGCTTGGCTTCATAAAAAAACCTGCTGACGGCCATGCAAGCGACCGCCATGATCCCCAACGGAACGACCACGATGGAAAGTTGCCAGCCATAGTGAAGCTTGGCAGAGGTGCCGAAAACACCCCCGATCACCGAGGCGCCCAAGGTGGTTCCGATGCCTGTGAGTGTCCACAGGCCGAGGCTTCCATAGGACTGCAACGAGATCGCAGCTACACAACCCAGTTGGGCTAGGACGATGAGCGAAACCCAACGCGCGCCCTCGGATCTGGCAATGGAATTGAGCGAACAAGTATTGCTGAGTATCGCGGCACAACTCACTGCCATCCAAGGCAATATTTTCGCGGTTTGGTCTTCCCATGCAGTCCCCTCATTGAGGCAGACGAACATGATTCCGACGGCGATCAACCCGGTCGCATTGCTCGCCATCGCCGTGAAATGAATAGGAGCCGCAAAGAACGTTCGCACGACCGCGAATGCGACCATGCTTGCCGGAATCATCCAGGCCATCCATTCCCAACGATACGTTGCTCGCCAAGTTGACCACTCCGACGGCTTGGCAATCAAGTCGCGTTGCCATAGGTCCGATGCAATCATTCCTGCTGCGCAAAAAATCGCACCCCAAAGCGTGGCCATGGCAATGCCGCGGACAGGCTCATCGTCATACCAGTCCGCTCCCGAATCCGTCTTTGCTAACAAATAACAACCGATCAACGATCCGATCGCAGGGATGAGCAATCGCTGCAATGCAACCTGAACTTCAAAAGTCATTTCCTGTCCCTATCGAAATGGGTCTCATCTTTGGGGTTCGATGAAAACGGGTGTCAATCGCCGGCAAGCAGATTCGTCGAAAGGAATATCGGTTTCGGCAATGAAGAGCGATCCGGCCTGGGGGGAGTCGCTGAGCCGATCCGCTGGCATGTTCTCCACCGCAGTCGTAATGATCAAGTGGATGCGACCTTGCCAAGCCAACAACTGGGGACAGGTTGCCTGTGGGCTCCCTAACGTGTGCCATTCATGCTCGGATTGACCGGTCGCGATGGAATACTGCACGGTCCGTCCGAACGGTGCTGGGTTGGGATTGTACAGCGAAACAATGATGCTTTTCCCGTCGAGGGTCATGGTCATCCCATCGGGGACGCCTGGATCGTTGGCGAGATCGACCACGACCCGTTCGGATTCGATTTGCCCTGTTGCGGTGTTGATGCGGTAGGCAACGACACGTCGCGTGGGGGAATCGATGTCGAGCAATTCGACATGGGAAGGTTCGATGGCGACGATGCATTTTCCATTGCTACAGATTTGATCTCCACGCAATCGGAAGAGTTTGGCATCGGCGCCGCGCCAAAAATACAGCCCCGCTTTTTTGGTGCGGAACTCCAGATCCTTGGTTCCAAAGATGAGATTGCCATCCCAGGTAACGCCATCGTTGACAATGGTGCCCTCGCAATCGTTGCCGATCTCGTCAACGAATGGAACATACCGCCCGGTGTTGGGTGAGTAGATACCGACGCTGCGTTCACAGCCCACGACGAAATTCCCTTTGTCCGTGGGAAAGGCGAACCCAGGCCTCCCAGGCAATTCGTGGGAAACGTTGGTTTTGTCGGCCAAGTTAAAGACATTCACCGAACCAAAACGAACTTCGGGGCCATGCTGGATCGCAACCCACGAAAATCTGCCATCCCCCAGCGGATAAGGCCCTTCGGGCAGGAATCGAAGGGCACTGGAGGGAGGCGAATACAAAAGCGTTGTCGGTTTCAATTCGCTCTACGCTTTCTCAAATGCAGAATCGAATGCACGACCGCTCGGAGCGAAGTCGATGTTCTTAACAAAGCTTGCAGCCTCTTTGGCGCCAAACTCTCGGTCCATTCCGCTGTCTTCCCATTCCACGCTCAATGGTCCGGAATAGCCGATGTCGTTCAGAGCTCGGATGATCTCTTCGAAATTGACATTGCCCCGGCCTGGGCTGCGGAAGTCCCAACCGCGACGCGGGTCGCCAAAGTTCAAATGGCTTGCCAAGATCCCGGACCGACCGTTCAATTTGGTCGTCGCATCCTTGATATGGACGTGATAGATTCGATCGGGGAACGCGCGGAGAAACTCCACCGGATCGATCCCTTGCCAAATGAGGTGGCTCGGATCGAAATTGAATCCGAACTCAGGGCGATGATCGAGGGCCTTGAGCGCCATCTCAGCCGTATAAATATCGAATGCGATCTCGGTCGGATGCACTTCCAAAGCAAAGCGAACGCCGTTCTTGGCAAACTCATCGAGGATCGGATTGAAACGTTTGGCGAGCAACGCAAAGCCGTCATCGATCATCGATTGAGGCACCGGTGGGAACGAGTAGTTCAAATGCCAAATGCTCGAGCCGGTAAAGCCATTGACCACGCCCACTCCAAACTTCTTGGCAGCTCGAGCGGTCGCTTTCAATTCTTCGATGGCGCGTTCGTTGACGGCTGCCGGATTTCCATCCCCCCAAACGTACGCTGGAAGAATCGCTTTGTGACGTTGGTCGATCGTATCCAAAATCGCTTGGCCGACCAAGTGCGCGCTGATGGCATGGCATTGGAGGCCAGCGTCGTTCAGAGCAGCCCGCTTGGTCTCGCAATACTTCGCATCGGAATTGGCCTTTTGAACTTCAAAATGGTCACCCCAGCAAGCCAGTTCGATGCCATCGTAGCCGAATTCCTTGGTAAGCTGAACCATTTTGGAAAAAGGCAAATCGGCCCATTGGCCGGTGAACAACGTGACGGGTCTGGCCATGCTATATTCGTCTCCAAATAACAAAAAGTGAGAGTTTTGGGAAAGGATGAACCGAACAAAGAATAACATGATCCGCGATCAAGTTACAGTCATGGGGCCAGAATGAGCGAAGACATCGTCATCAAGCCATCCTTGGGAGGCCGCGATTTGGATAAGATCCGGGATTTGCGATATGAAATCCTTCGCAAACCGCTAGGCCTGACCTATGCGAGTACCCTTTTCTCCGGAGACGACCACGCAACCACCATCCATTTATTGGCGTTGGCCCAAGACGAACTCGTCGGTGTGGCGAGCTTGCTGGTCGATGAATTCGACTCGATCCAGTTGCGAGGGATGGCCGTTGCCCTCCCACTGCAACGGTCCGGTGTTGGCAAAAGAATTGTGGAAGCCGCCAAACGCATTGCCATCGAACGGAATCGGTCGATGTGGTGCAAATCGAGATTGGAAGCCATTGGCTTCTACGAACGGCAAGGCTGGTGCCGATCCGGGGATTTCTTCGACATCCCAGACATTGGCCCCCACATCGTCATGAAATGGACCGGAATTCCCAAAAAGAATCCGTAGCGGTTACCGAAGGTGCTAGAATTCGGTTAACCCCCAATCCACCGAGGCCTCCATGAACGAACCCAACCAAAAAGATGTCGTTCTTTACGACGGCCAATGCAATTTCTGCAGATCGCAGATCAATATCCTGCGACGTCTAGACAACGGTCGTCGGCTGGAATTCGTTTCCTTGCACGATCCTCGCGTTGCAACCAGTTACCCCAGCTTGTCCTTCGAACAATTGATGGAGCAAATGTGGATTGCTACGACGCAAGGTGACTTGGTGGGCGGAGCGTACGCCGTGCGATACCTTTCCAGGCGACTTCCTATCCTCTGGCCGATGGCCCCCGTCTTGCATTTGCCATTTTCAATGCCGTTATGGTCTTTTCTCTATCGTCAAGTTGCCAAACGTCGCTACCGATTGGCAGGCCGCGACTGCGATGAGGGAGGGACTTGTTCGCTCCATCGCGAGGCGCACCGTTAGTCTCCGTGACCCGTCTTGAACCGCAGGCGCTAGCCGCTTCCAACGTATTTATGTTAGCAATCGTAACGCGGCTAGCGCCCCGCGGCTCAGCACCATGATCGCATCGATCCTCGCAAAAGACCAACTGCGAAGCCAATCACAGTTGCTTGGTTTCTCTCTTTTTGGCGTGGCCCAATCGCAACCCTCACCGGGCTACGACCACCTCTTGCAATGGATCCAAAGGGGATACGCTGGCGAGATGAGTTATATTCCCAAACGGGCTGACGCATACCGCCATCCCGAGTCGGTTCTCGACGGCTGCAAAAGTGTGGTCATGCTGGCGATGCCCTACGCGGCCAATCCGTTGACCCTTCGAAGCAAACGGGATGCGGAACCAAGTCCCGATTTAACATCATCGCAAAGGAACGCGACTTCAACACGCAATGCCAAGATTGGAAGCTATGCAACGGGCCAAGTGGACTATCACGATCTTATTCGCGATCGATTGAATCAACTGATCCTCTTGATTGAGAAAATGTACCCGGGCTCGCAGAACCGGGGCGTTGTCGACACCGCCCCTTTGCTGGAAAGAGATTTTGCAAGATTGGCGGGAATCGGCTGGATTGGCAAGAACACGTTGCTGCTCAATCGGAACATGGGAAGCTACTTCTTTTTGGCGGCGCTGCTTACCAGCATAGAGCTACCCGCCGACGATCCATTGGACCGGGACCATTGTGGCTCGTGCACCGCGTGTTTGGACGCTTGCCCAACGGCAGCCTTTGTTGAGCCTCATGTATTAAATGCATCGCGTTGCATTAGCTATCTGACCATCGAGTATCGCGGGACGATTCCGGATGAGCTCAGTGAACGGATGGGCGGATGGATCTTTGGTTGCGATGTGTGCCAGATGGTATGCCCATGGAATCGAAAACGAAACGCGGAGGTTACCGAGGCGTTACAACCGACCGGATCGCTCGATCGAGAATCGCTTGAACATTGGCTCACGATCGACGAAAAGGAGTTCCGAACTTTCTATCGCCACACGCCGTTCTGGCGAACCAAGTTATCGGGAATGCAACGCAATGCGATGATCGCTGCGGCCAATGCCAATCGCACGGATTTGCGAGCCAGGATTGACTCCTTTGCTACCAGTGAAAACCAGGTCTTGCGCGAGACGAGTCAATGGTGCTCCAAGCAATGGCACTAGCCAAACGGCGCTCCGTTTAAAACCGGCTTGGCTATGGAATCGCAGTCGCTCACGGTTATAATTCGCGAGTCGTTCCTTTAAAAAACGCTTGGCTCGCACCACGCTAGAATCGCAATCGCCCGCTGACCCGCAACCAAACTTTATGTTCACCAATGTCGAAATCGCTGTCGCCTTTGAAGAGATGGCGGACCTCCTCGAATTGTCAGGAGAAAATGCATTTCGCATCCGCGCCTATCGCAATGGAGCCAAGGCCATTCGCGATCTGAGCGATTCTGTTGCGGACCTCATTCATGCCGGGACGGATTTGACAACGATCGAGGGGATCGGATCGACGTTGGCCGAAAAATCAGCGGTTTTGGTCAAGACTGGAAAACTGCCGCAACTGGATAAATTGCGGTTGGAGGTGCCGCCGACGCTTCGCGATATCATGCAAGTCCCTGGGGTAGGCGCCAAAAAAGCGATGAAGATGTTTCAGGAATTGCAGGTCGTGGATCTAGCGAGTCTGCGAGCCGCATGCGAAGCAGGTTTGGTCGCCTCGCTCAAGGGCTTTGGGGTCAAGACTCAGCAGGCCATTTTGCAGAATATGCAAATTGCTGAGAAGGCGGCAGAACGCTTGATGATCGATCAAGCGGACTATCTGGTAGCGCGTTTGCGAGAGCACATGACCCGATGCGCTTCGGTGCAACAACTTGATTTTGCAGGCAGTTATCGGCGAGGCAAGGAGACGGTAGGCGATCTGGACATGCTTGTCATCAGCGGTGATCCGGACGCGGTGATGGATCACTTTGCGTTGTTTCCTTCCATCCAAGAAACCATCGGGCGCGGCGAAACCAAGATGAGCGTGCGCGTGACCGATTCCTTTCAAGTCGATTTGAGAGTGGTCGCTGAAAAATCTTGGGGTGCGGCTCTCCAGTATTTTACCGGCAGCAAGGAACATAACGTCCGGATCCGTGGCTTGGCTAAATCAAAGGGAATGAAGATTAACGAGTATGGAGTGTTTGATGCCAACGATGAAACGCGGATGCTCGCCGGTGCGGACGAAGCGTCGATTTACCGATGCGTCGGGATGCCCTGGGTACCTCCAGAAATGCGAGAGGATCGCGGTGAATTCGAACCCGTGGTTCAAAGTCGATTTGCAAGACTCATCGAACTGTCTCAAATCCGAGGCGATTTGCATATGCACACCGTTGCAACCGACGGGGAAAACACGATCGAAGAAATGGCCGCAGCCGCCCGAGCACGTGGGCTTGAGTACATCGCGATCACCGATCATTCCAAACGGGTCAGCATGGCGAGGGGACTGGATGAAAAGCGGTTGCTCGCGCAATGGAAAGAGATCGATGCGATCAACGCTCTGTCCGACGGAACGTTTACAATCCTCAAAGGGGTCGAATGCGATATTCTCGAGGATGGGCGGATGGACATCGCCGACGACTGCTTGGCGCAAGCCGATTGGGTGACGGCCAGCATCCACTACGGCCAGCGGCAACCTCGCGAACAGATTACGGAACGTATTTTGGGCGCCCTTGCCAACCCCAACGTGCACGCTTTGTCGCATCCGACAGGCCGGCTGATTTCGCGGCGGGAACCCTATCAAGTAGATTTGAACGCGGTCATCGATGCGGCCAAAACATACGGCAAGTTTTTGGAGATCAACGCCAACCCGTCCCGTTTGGACTTGAACGATATCAATGCATCGGCAGCGGTCGCGGCAGGCGTGATGCTCACGATCAATACCGACGCGCACAGCATTTCTAATTTGGACCTGATGAAGTTTGGTATCACGCAGGCGCGACGCGCTGGCGTGGTCGCCGAAAATGTCCTCAACACGCTCCCACTCTCTTCACTCCAGAATAAGCTTAAGGCACAAAAAGACCAACCGTCGCAGTCATAGTCGCCTTTCGCTCCG
>JANODW010000643.1:0-5168 GCA_031412875.1 Pirellula sp.
TGTTGCACGGACTGCACGTAGGCCTCCGCTTCCGCTTGGGTCTTCAACGCCTCTCGCCTGGCGTTGCCGCGTTTCTCGGCAATTCGTACTTGATCCACTATCCAGTCTTGAACCATACGTGGGGTTCGATTCAGTGGTGCAAGCTTGGACGATTCTTGCCCCTTGCTCGATGAGCAAAGCAGTAAGACGATCATGAAAAGCAAGGCACTCCTAGAAAGCACTTTGACCCTTCTCATATACCTGTCTGTTTGCACGATGTTTGCACGCTTTCTGTTGAATGTTGCTTGGATTGTTTTTTGTTCCTCACGCTAACGGTCTTTCTCTTTGCAGTCGTTTTAGCTCATCATTGACCAACGCAATTGCCGTTTTTTAGTAACTTAAGGTTACCCATCGCCATGGCAATCTAGGTGCTCTCCCAGCTATGTTTTGCGATTGATTTCGCTGAAGCGTTCGGTTTGAAATTGAATGTCATCGCCTGAGAGGGTAAGTTACTTATGGCTCAGGCCACAAGCTGGCTCCCTCCAACCCGCTGAACCTGGTACTCGCCCGAGCTTCCTTGCCCCCCACCTTTCGAAATAGTTCCGCCTACCAGCGTGGAAGTATCATGCCATTGTATTCAATTGTCGGATTTGTGCTGGCCACACTCTTCAGCGGTTTCACGCAACTGACGGTTGCCCAGGAACAGACGGAAACGCCACCACCATTCGAGTTCTTTGAAGCCAAGATCCGTCCGATTCTTGTACAGCATTGCTACGAATGCCATTCCGTTGACTCCAAGAACGTCAAAGGTGGGTTATTGCTCGATACACGCGCATCAACCTTCAAAGGTGGAGACTCAGGACCCGCTGTCGTCGCAAAAAATGTTCGAGATAGTCTACTGATTAGCGCTTTGAAGCATGAGACTGTGGAGATGCCGCCCAAAGGAAAACTTTCAGATGCGGTGATCGCCGACTTTGTCGCTTGGGTCGAAATGGGAGCCCCAGATCCTCGCATCGGCGAAACTGCAACGCCAAGCAAAATCGACTTTGATGAAGCTCGCAAGTTCTGGTCGTTTCAACCCATTGTGGAACCCGAGCTCCCAAAAGCGCGGCGTGCCGACTGGGCCAAAAATGACATCGATCAATTTACCTTGGCAAAAATGGAACAGCTTGGATTGCACCCGGTAGCTCAGGCGGGAAAAGCGGAATTGATTCGACGCGCAACATTCGACTTGATCGGACTCCCGCCGACTCCGAAGGAAGTTGCGGAGTTTGTTCAAGACGAATCGTCAGGGGCGTTTGAAAGGGTCATCGAGAGATTGTTGGCATCGAAGCACTACGGAGAGCGTTGGGGTCGGTATTGGTTGGACGTGGCCCGCTACGCCGAGGATCAGGCCCATACCTTTTCCGTCACACCCAATAGCAATGGTTTTCGATATCGTGACTGGGTGGTCTCCGCGTTCAACTCTGACATGCCCTACAAGCAGTTTGTGAAGATGCAGATAGCTGGCGATTTTTTGGACGTCGATTCGGATCGTCCCTATGACCATCTAATCGCGCTCGGATATTTTGGACTGGGAGCTCAATACTACAAGAATAGCGATGCGGCAAAAGCAGCGGCCGATGAGCTTGACGACCGCGTCGATACATTGACACGCGGCTTTCTCGGTCTTACGGTCTCCTGCGCACGTTGCCACGACCACAAATTCGACCCGATTCCGACGCAGGACTACTATTCGCTGGCAGGGGTCTTCAATTGCTCGAAGCTCCATAATGCACCGCTATGCAAACCAGACGAGGTCGCAGCCTACAACGCTGGCCAACAAAAGTCAAAGACAACCGAGGAGGCGGTTAAAGCGTTCCTCGCAAAAGAAAAATCCATTGCTGCCGAATCGCACGTAGGGGATATTTCGAAGACCATGTTGGCTGTGTGGAAGCACCAGATTGCTGCGGAAAGCGACCAGCCGATCAACTTGGCCGAACTTGCAAAGCAGGCGGGCTTGAGTGAATTCCTGCTCCAACGCTGGATTCGCTATCTCGATGTGAAGCAAAAAGGAAAAGTGAAAGCGTTGGATCCGTGGTTTGCATTGGATCGAAAGAAATCCGCGCTCGAGGACGAAGTTGCCAAGGTTGCCGAAGAATTTCAGCAAAGCGTGCAAGCGATGCTAGACGTCCGCAATAGCATCACGGCCTCAAATCTTGCCGCAGTCCAACCCAACGGACAGCACCAACCCGGCAGTCCTCGTTTTGTGTCTCCGCTGGTCACCAAGATTCGGCCTACCGCCCCAATCGATGCGGATATCAGCAATGCAACTCAGCTTTACCTAGTGGTGTCCGATGGGGGCAACGGCAACAGTTGCGACCACTCCGATTGGCTTGAACCTCGCTTGGTCGGGCCCGCGGGGGAATTGAAGCTGACGGAACTAAAATGGAAGTCGCTCGCTGGGTTTGGGGGTGCTCAAATCGATCGCAACTACGAAGGCAAACGAATTCGCGCCGGCGGCAAGAAGGTTTCTTATGCGATTGGTACGCATGCACCCTCGGTGATCGTTTACGATTTGCCAGCCGGATACGATCGATTCAAAGCGATAGGCGGTTTGGACAATAGCGGCTCGGACCAAGGGGGCTGTGGTGAACAAGCCAGTATTCAATTCAGCGTTTATACCGAAATGCCCGTTGGAAGCACCGTCCAAGGGCCTGTCTCTGTCGGCGAAGATTTGATCACAAAGGTCTTTGGTAAAGACGGCCCACTTGCGGTTCGCGACGAGGACCTTGAAAAGTTTCTAAATGGCGAAAAAAAGGATCAGCTCGCTCAGTTGCGAGCCCAAGCGGAGGATGCAAAGAAGACGGCGCCAGCCATGTATCCCATCGCCCACGCTTACACGGAAGCTAACGTAGCCGACATGAAGGTGTATGTGCGCGGCAACCCCGCCAATCCACGCGAGGTAGCGCCCAGGCGATTCCTGACCATTCTTGCTGGCCAAGATCAGCCACGCTTTCAAAACGGCAGCGGTCGCCGTGAATTGGCCGAGGCCATCGCGAATGACGACAATCCTTTGACAGCCAGAGTGATGGTGAATCGCATTTGGCAACATCATTTTGGTCGCGGAATTGTGGGAACGCCGAGCAACTTTGGCAAGCAAGGTGAAGCTCCCACCCATCCCGAATTGCTCGACTATCTGTCGTCTCGATTTGTAAAATCTGGATGGTCCATAAAAGCGTTGCATCGTGAGATAATGCTGTCATCGACATACCAACTTAGCACTGCGTTCCATGAGACGAACGCCAATATCGACGGAGACAACCGGTACCTGTGGAGGATGAGTCGTCGACGATTGGATGTCGAAGCATGGCGAGATGCATTGCTCCATGTGTCAGGCAATCTGGACCCTGCTCTTGGTGGTCCGTCAACCAAGCTTGCAGAACCCAGCAACCGACGAAGAACCATTTATGCCATGGTCAGCAGGCATGAGCTCGATAGCCTTTTGCGATTGTTTGACTTCCCCGACGCCAACATCACCAGCGAGAAACGAAGTGAGACGACGGTCCCGCAACAACAGCTATTCGTTTTGAATAGTCCGTTTATGCTGGACCAAGCCAAAGCGTTTTCGGCCCGTGTCCATAACGAAGCAGTTGCAAACGATGAAGCTCGTATCCAACGCGCTTTTCAACTGGCCTATAGCCGGTCAGTTAGCGACATCGAATTGGAACTCGGTTTGGCGTATCTTGGCAGCAAAGCAGATGAACAAACCGCGCTCACGCGTTGGGAGCTGTATGCGCAAGTGTTGTTGAGCGGCAATGAATTCATGTACTTGGATTAGGAATGGAAAAACAATGGATCCATCAAAACACTTGAGAATTTCGCGTCGAGAGTCCCTGCACAAAGTAGGAACCGGTCTTGGAGTTCTCGGACTCGCCGGCATTCTGGCACAGGATGGCACGTTGGCTCATGCTGTGGATCAGGATTCAAACAACCCACTGGCGTCTAAGCTGGCACACTTTGCCCCGCGAGCCAAGCATATCATTCACCTGTTTATGAATGGTGGTCCTTCCCAGGTGGACACGTTTGACCCAAAGCCTGCACTCGAAAAGTACAACGGCCAGCGTCCACCCAACTCGGAACTCAAGACGGAACGCAAGACAGGCGGATTGCTCATGTCGCCGTTTAAGTTTCGGAAGTACGGCGAATCGGGGATCGAGGTCAGCGACCTCTTTCCGCACGTCGGATCGTGCATAGATGACATCTGTGTTATTCGCTCGATGCATACCAACATCCCGAATCACGAACCTTCGCTTTTGATGATGAACAGTGGCGAGACCCAGCCGACGCGACCTGCACTAGGATCCTGGTTGCTGTACGGACTTGGCACGGAAAACCAAAACTTACCAGGTTTCGTCGTGTTGTGTCCGGGCAAGCCAGTCGTTGGTCCTCAGCTTTGGAGCAACAGTTTCTTGCCTGGCATCTTTCAGGGAACTCACATCAACAACTCCGAGATGGACCCAGCGAAAGTCATTCGGCATATCAACAATACTAAGCTCACCAAAACATCGCAACGCGAACAACTTGACCTGTTGAAGCAGATGAACGAAATACATCTTGCCAACCGCGGTGGACGTGACAATCCTTTGGAGGCGCGGATCCAATCGCTGGAAATGGCATTTCGGATGCAAACCGAAGCCCAGCAGGTCTTTGACTTGAAACAGGAGACCAAACAGACTCTGGAAGCCTATGGGCCGGGGAAATTCGCAGAGGCTTGTCTTGCTGCTCGGCGGTTGGTCGAGAGCGGTGTCCGAATGGTTCAGGTTTATTACGGTGATGGACAGCCGTGGGACGATCATGAAGACATCAAGGCCCATGCGAAAAAAGCCAAAGATGTGGATCAGCCCATTGCAGCGCTAATCCATGATTTGAAATCTCGCGGTCTACTGAAAGATACGTTGATTATTTGGGGCGGTGAGTTTGGGCGAACCCCGGTTGCCGAAAACGGAAATGGCCGCGATCACAACCACCACGGATTCTCGATGTGGTTGGCTGGAGGCGGTGTGAAAGGAGGAATGACGTACGGAGCGACCGACGAGTTTGGTTTCGCTGCGATCGAAAAGAAAGTTCATGTTCACGATTTGCATGCCACGGTCCTGCACCTGATGGGGCTGAATCATGAGAAGCTCACGTTTCGTTACAGTGGCCGC
>JANODW010000644.1:0-7927 GCA_031412875.1 Pirellula sp.
GCCGATCGTGGCCCAGAATGGCAGCCTGTTTCATCGACCGGTTGCTAGCTCCGCTCAGTCGGGTTCGGGGTCAGCGAACTCGGAGACTCTGCCGGCACCCAACCCCAACGCCGCACAAGCACCACCGGTTCAAGGAGCGCAGCAGCAACCCTATCCCAGCATCCCAATGCAGGCGGGTGGTTTGCCCGCGTCTCCGGACAACGCGGGGCATTTAGGTTTGCAAACTTCCTGGGCCTACGTCCCGCCAACTCCCGCGCGCACGTTGAAACTGCATGATATCGTGAGTATACGTATCGATGAAGTATCGACCTCGTTGTCGACAGGCAGCGCGACTTCTCGCAAAACAACCAGCTACGATGCAGCGCTTATGCAATGGATAAGGCTGGTTGGATTGGACACCATTAAGCCCGCTCCGCAAGCGGATGGGGACCCAAGAATCCAGACTTCTCAAACCGAAGTTTACCGAGGTGACTCCAATCTGAGAACGTCCGAATCCTACACGCGAAACATCGCCGCGGAGATTGTGGATATTAAACCCAATGGTCAAATTGTTTTGGATGCCACCAAAGAGATCGACGAAGACGACAATGTCGTTCGGTATTCGCTCACTGGTACTTGTCGCAGCCAAGACATCGGGCCCGACAACGTGGTACTGAGCCGAAATCTCATCCGCTCTAAAATCTCTCGCCAGTCGTTGGGTCACGTTCGGGACGGATACTCGCGCGGTTGGTTGACGAAGTTGGTGGCGCGAATAAAACCGTTTTAACCTCATTGATGCCTATCGATCAAAACTATCGTAGGATGGGACCTTTGTCCCGTCCGTTTGTTAGTTCGGGGCAAAGGTCCCATCCGACGGCGAGTATGTTTCAGCTCGCCGCCCACCTTAACTAGCGGTTCTGTCGTTGTTTCTACGCAGCACATGCAGAACGGTCAACACATCGGCCCGCCATTGGGGTTCGAGCCAAGTGATGGCAAGAGACTCCAAGTTGGTGAGGGTGACGAGAAGCATCGCCGCGCGGAAAGGCCAAAGGGTGTAATCCAGTAGCAAGCAAACGGCACCTGCGAGCACAAGCCACTGGGACGCTTTGGCTCCGTAAGTGTGGTAGCTTGGGACACGACCATATTTCCATAGTCCCGCCGCCGTGGTGAGCAGGTAGCTCCCTAACGCGCACGCCCACCAACCCATCTCCTGATACAGAGTTTCCCACTGGAACAAAAACAATCCAAAGAACAAGCCTGCATACAGCACGGAATCTGCAAAACTGTCCAAGCGCGCGCCGAAGTCTGAACGCTGTCCCAGCCATCGCGCCAGTCGGCCATCAATGGTGTCGCTCAAACTGAGCGCGACAAACACGCCGGTAAACCATCCCAAGTGGCCTTGGAATGCCAACAAGAACAGCCATAGCGATCCGATCAAACGTATGGTGCAAATGACATTGGGGACCGTTACATAACGAGACTTATACGCGCTGAGCGGTTCGATAGGATCCTCGCTTTGTCCTGAACCGAGTTGCTGATGCGGTGTGTGGGCTGCGTTGGATGGGAGAGGATTATTCATGCGTATCGAAGCTCGGTTAAGAGAGGAAGAGAACCAGTGCGAGGAAGTAATAAAACACAGGGCCCGAGAAGGTGAGGCTGTCGATCCGATCGATCATCCCCCCTTGGCCTGGAATGATGGTACCGCTGTCTTTGATTCCGACGTCCCGCTTGATGCCGGACTTGTTGATGTCGCCGAAGAAACCAGCCGATGAAATCAATAACCCCGACGCTGCGGAAAGCATCCCGCCGACGCTCCACGATGGCTGCATAAAACTTGTGAGCCACGGTGCCAACACGATGGCGAGTAGAGTTGTTACCACCAATCCACCCAGCAGTCCTTCCCACGTTTTGTTCGGCGAAGTTTTCGGGGCTATTTTGGTGCGTCCGAAGGTGCGGCCAACAAGGGCCTGTGCGATGTCATTGGTTTCTGTCAAAAGGACTAAGTAAAGAAACCAGCCAACGTTGCCGGCCCACGGCTCGGGCAATCCTGGGAGAGTCAACAAAAAATAGGCGTGCGAAAGGCAGTGAACAAACAAAAGGACCCCCCAAATCGTTGCAGCCGTGGTTCGTATGAATCCTTCCGTCAGACCGAGCGCGGCCCGCCAAGCTCCCACCCCAATCAAAATGGCCACCGGCGCGGCCGCGCGTGTCCCCTCAGAGTAACCGCACATCAGCAGGCCGTAATAAACGAGGACCATTCCAAAAACCAACGACGAAGTTGCGCGACCGACTGCGTTCCAACCCAGGATCCTAAGGTACTCCCACATACTCAGGATCGACGCGACCGCGAGAAGGCTTAAAATTCCTAACTCGCCCAACAGCATCGCGCAGGAAACAAGAGTCGCCAGCATCCACCACGAACGAAGGCTCTTGAACCGCTCTCCCGACCGATCGTCCGTGCGTCCCCACAGCATGAAAAAACGGCCAAGGCTCCCGACTGCCAGGATCGCGAAGAGGCAAGCAATAACCTTGACTAAATTCGATTCCAGGACAAGCATGCTTCCTCCGGACGAGACCCATTCATGAGGGAAACACACCCTCACGCTCTGCGTTCTGATTGTCGCCCGTTGGAGGTTTACCGCTAGGTCTGTGGACCGCCGGCACGTCTTCCAGGGCATTTCGCGTACCGTCGCGATATCGTGCAGTTCGCGTACCGACGCGATACGGTGCATTTCGCGTACCGAAGGGGTGCGAAATCGCTCCATTGCGTTCGATCACTTCCCAATCGGCGTGCGATTGGGACAATACATTTGGTTCGACGAAGATTTTAGCGTTTCGTTTATTCCATCGAACACATCCATTCCTCTTTTCTTTTCTAGACTGCATTCAGTGGATCGCACCGAAAAATCAATTCATTTGTTCCAGATCTCCGACTTGCATTTTGGACCGCCCTATGTGCCACAAGTGGGCGAAGCAGCGTTGCGTCTTGCACAAGCGCATCCCCATGACGCAATTATCATTAACGGCGACCTCACGCAGCGCGCCAGGAGAGAGCAGTTCGAGGAGGCGAAGAATTATATGAGTCGCCTGCCTCAGATCCCGCAATTGGTGATTCCAGGAAACCACGATGTGCCACTCTATCGGATTTTTGAACGGTTGTTTACACCGCACCGTCTGTATCGAGAGATCATCTCCGACGAACTCAATCCTGTCCTGAGAATCCCTGGGGCGGTGATTGTGGGATTGGATTCGACTGCGCCGCGCACGGCGATCAGCAACGGTCAGATCTTTAAGTGGCAATTGGATTTGTGCGATCAAGTATTTCGCGAGACCCCTACCGATGTCGCGAGGATTGTGGTGGCCCATCATCATTTTGCTCCCGCGCCCGACCATCTGCGCGACAGCAAGATGCCCAACGCGAAGCGCGCGATCGAGCGATTTTCCAATTTGAATGTCGATATGATCCTGGGAGGGCACTTGCACCGGGCGTACATTGGCAATTCTCTGGACTTTTATCCCGGCATCCGTCGCGACCGAGGAATCATCATTGCTCAATGCGGAACGACGACGTCGCGGCGTGGGCGCGGTCGCGAGCAAGAAAAGAACTCGCTCAATAAAATCGAGATCTCAAAAGGAATGATCACCATCACGCATTTCATGTATTTTCACGAAAGCGACGAATTTGAAATGATCAGTCGGCACGCGTTCCGACGCGGTTCCATTCCCGAAGCCGTTGCCAAGAGCCCGTGAGCCGGACTTAGGCTGAAACATACCAGCCGTAGTTTGGGACCATTGTCCCGAACGAACAAACGGACGGGACAAAGGTCCCATCCTACGGTAGTAATGATCCTGCCGTTCGCCTTATTGGTAGTCGTTGGCGGAAATGACGTCGGGGCCTTGACCGGCCCGTTTTTCGTACATCCCGTCCCCCATTTTGACGTACTTCGTGAACCCTTTGGCGTCGAGATTTTTGTCGCTCAGATTGGAACTGGATTTCATGTCGGTCCATGTACCAGCGATGGACGGTAATGAAATGCATCGTCGGACCGGTTCGCCGGTATCTGGATGTTGAGAGAGAGGGGGCTCACTCATGCTTTGCAAAACTTCGAATGTTTCCCCATCCTGGCCATCGGCGCGGATCAATTCGTAAACGTAGATTGGCATATTCTTTCCTCGGTTGGACTCGTGTCGACGCATTGATCGACCTCTGTATCATTCAATAGGCTGGCCCAAAACGCAAGTGTGTTGGTTGCGCAATGCTAGGTTCGCTGAATCATTTGCGCGATCAAACGGTCTCTGAGGACAACGCCGACCAAGTGTCCAGTGGTGTTGACGATTCGTCCCAATTTGATGTCTTGGGAGACCATTTTGTTGAGGACAGCGATTTGTCCATCGTTTTCTTCAAAGGTAGAGACGGCGCGTAATTTCGGTCGTTCCTGAGCGTAGAGCAAGTCGGAAGCTTCGTAATATCCGACCAGCCGTTTATCTTTGGAGTGGAGGACGGGAAGGATCGTTTGGTTCGACTTGAGCATCACCTGTTGGGCTTCCTCGATCGAGGCATCCAAGGCCACGCTTCGCAATCCACGCAGCGGCATGCAATATCGAGAGATCGGGTCGCTTCCGTAGGCGAACATGTTTTGTACCAGGTCCCGTTGGACGGATTCGAGCAATCCCGCTTGCTCGCCTTCCTCGAGCACTTGTCGCAGTTCTCGGCGGGCTAGCGCAGGTCGGATTTTGAGCGGTTCCTCGCCCAAGATGCGTTGCAGCCATCGGCTCAAAAAGTAGAGGACCCAGGTGAGCGGCAACGCGATCAGAGTCAACGCAAATAATGGCCAGCCAGCCTTGCGCAATAACCGGCTGGGCATTTGATGAAAGAGACTCTTGGGCAACAGTTCGCAGAAAATGAACAGCAGGGGCGTTGTCAAAAGGCTGACCAGGACATTGATAAACGGATCGTCGTAGCCGAACAATTCGATCACCAACCATGCGATCCCAACTGGCACGGCGTAATTGGCGACGGTGTTTCCGACGAGCAACGTAGAGACAAACAGTCCGGGATGGTTGGTGAGCCACAGTATCCCCCTGGCGACCCGCGAGCCGTCGACGGCATCCAGCACCAGGCGAACTCTGGGGACGCGATAGAGGCCCGTTTCCACCCCGCTGCAAAACGCGCTGAGCAAACAAGCGCCCAAGATAACCATCAAGGCGACCATCATTCGATGCCTCCCGATTCGTCTTCCGAAATATCTATCTCGGAGCTTGTGATTTGGACGTACAATTCACCGCGTCTAAGGATCTCCGTGACCTGCAGGGTAAATGTTCCCCAGGCTACCGAGTCGCCCACTTGAGCCAGTCTCCGCAGCTGGCTTTGAAGCACCCCGGCAATGGTTGCATCGCGTGTTTCGGGCAGTTTGATTCCCAGCGATCGCTCGAGTTGCTTAATGCGAGTCGCGCCCGTCACTTCCCATTTGGCTTCCCCCGTCTTTGCAAACAACGGTCGTCCCATGGTATTGATGGCATCGGTGGGACTAGCGAAGATCGCTTCGATGATGTCCTCAAAAAACAGGACCCCGACGGTATCTCCGCGTTCATTGACAACCACGGCAACCTTGAGATCCAATTTGAGCAATTGTTGCAAAACGCTGGCAAGATTGGCACACCAGGGAACGTAGTGGGCGGGTTGCGATATCGGAGTGGAGCGCTGCGCGATTGCTTTCCGCATCTGATCGATGGTCGTGGTCGCTACCACCTCGTTGTCCGTAGCGGACAAGAGGAGTGCAAATCCACGCCGACTATCGTCGACCCGATCGTCTTCCTGTTCCGCGATCCATGCTTCCATTTGTTCGACCGTGGCAGGCAAACCAATCGTTCCGAATTGGCTTCGGGGGTGCATCCATTCTTGCGACTGGATTTTGGAGAGTTGCAATGTGTTTTGGAGGATCCCTTTTTCAAGATCGATCATTTTGGAATCGGTTTCGCTCAGCTCGATCGCGCGTTCGAGATCGGAGGTGTCCAGGACGGATTCGGGGACAAGTCCCGGCCAAATCAGTCGGCGGCACACATCGTTGATGGAATGCATCGCCTTGCCCAGGGGGAGCACGATTCGCATGATTCCAAGCATGGGAATGGAGATGAAGCGACCGATCTTGAGCGGTGCAAGCACGCCCACGCTTTTCGGTAAAAGTTCCCCGAACAAAATCACGCTGGCGACGGTTGCAAATGCAAACAGAAAGGACCAGCCGGAACCCGCGTCGGGCCCATTGAACGACGTCGAGAGCCCGTTGGCGCAAGCGAAGAACGTGATGTTGATCGCCAGATTGCAAAGGAGGATACAGGTCAGCAAATGCGATGCGTTGCTAAGCAAGCGCTGGATAGCTCGATCGGAACGACGCGTCGTATTCAATTTGAGTCGCTGGGCTGGAGTCAATGAAAACAATGCCGCTTCGCTCGCTGAGAAGAGAGCCGAGAGGCATAGCATTGCAATCATGGCGGCAGGTACAAATAACCAAGCCAGCGAGCTTATCTCGTTACCGGTTGATTCTATAGGCAACTTCGCACCCCTTTTTGCTTCCGGGCTTGTGGTGCTGTCGGGCTTGTGATGCTATCGGGCGCGTGTTCACTCGTCGTCAGCAGTTCTGGATCTCCCAAAGGCAAAGTCAAACTCGCTCAGAGCGGGCACCATCATAGCAGCAGTTGCAAAGGCGTACGACAAGGAAACGACACTAAAGACCGCAAGCTCTTGGTCGCGAAGGATAAAACTTGTGATCGCAAAAAAAGTCAAAAAAGGCAGAAGGAACGAACTGATGGTAATTGCAGGTGATGGATTGCGACTCCCCAAGGCCACGTAGAGACCGATACCTCCACCCAAAATGATAAACAGGAACGGAGCCAATTGCCTGCCGAATGAACCTCGGAACATCAACATGATCAGCATGCAAGTGGCCACTCCCAAGAAGAGGAAGAATACCGTTCCTAGGCTTGTGCCGATGGCGGCTCGGCTTTGCGAATAAATCATCCCGCAGTGGATTCCGAGCATGGCGACGAACATGTCCATGACCAAAAGCGTTATCAACGTGAACACCAAATTTTCGGTGGACAAGGCCGATTGGGCCCAAAGATAAACACACAATAGCAATGGGGCGATGACCATCTCTTTGGTGACGTAAAGGACGCCACCAATTTTACCGAAAAGGAATTGACTCGGTGTTATCTCAGTGACCAATAACAAATCCAAAGCTCCGCCGTCCCGTTCGTTCGTTATGGAATTGACGGCCAACGCGTTGATGATGATCAAAGATAGGACAAAAAATGGGGCAAGAAGGGAAACTGTTGTTGGGACCAGTTCCTCTTGGTAGGTCGTTTCTTGAATCGCCAAGCCGTTGAGGACAAACTGCCTCACTCCGAAAGCCACCATCAATCCAAATGCCAAGTAGGCGAGGCGAATCAAAAGAACCTTGCGACCGTAGGCCCATGTTCGCATTTCCCTCCAGAGCACCGGATTGTTCCAAACGCGTCTCGGTGGTCGGCTTTTCCAAGCCTTGACTTGCCGCTTGGACGCTGAACTTGAACTGATCGGTTCAGTGACACTGCCAACCGCAGGATCGATGGAGACGGGATCTTCTGATTCGGCATTGCCTCCGCGCCGCTCGCGCGAAGGATTCCAAATGCGAAGCATGCGGATGGAAAGGAGCGTCAGCAAGACTGCGATCATCAGCAGGGACAATCCCGCAAGCGCTGCGTTGCCACCGGGCAACCAAAACGGCACCAGGGACTCCGAAGCGATCGGTTGCGTCACCTCGAACAACGCTCGCAACGGGCTCAACAATTTCGCCACCTCGGGCGACAGGCCTGGAATGTTCCCACTTGCGATCACTTCTCCGATCGCCAACCACAAGGAAATGATCAGCATCGTCACGGTCAGCGATTGGAACGTTTTTTCCCTCCAGAA
>JANODW010000645.1:0-2567 GCA_031412875.1 Pirellula sp.
GTTGAAAGTGCGTCGATTGCCGAAAGTACTGCAAGTCTTTTTATCCGAGTTGAGTGCTTAGGCGAGCGGTAGGCTGAAGCATACCAACAGTAGTTTGTGGCCATTGTCCCGAACGAACAAACGGACGGGACTAAAGGGCCCATCCTGCGGTATTAATCATTCCGGCGGCTAGGACTGCATGGGGCTGGGTTCGCTCAATCCGCCGAACCGTCGATGGCGTTTGTTGTAGTCTGTGATGGCTTGCATCAGGTCCTGTTTGTCGAATTCGGGCCAAGCCTTGTCCGTAATCCAAATCTCGCTATAGCTTATTTGCCACAGCAGGAAGTTGCTGATCCGCATTTCGCCGCTTGTCCGGATCAACAGGTCAGGGTCTGGCATGCCTGTCGTGTAAAGGCGATCCGCGACCAAACTTTCGTCGATGGCATCGGGGGATAAGCTCCCATGTTGTGCATCGCTGGCAATCGATTTGATTGCATCCACTATTTCTTGACGCGAGCCATAGTTGATGGCCAAGCACAATGTCAATGACTTACCATTTTTGCTGAGTTCTACCGATTGGTCCATTTCGAAGAGGACTTCTTCGGGGATACCTTCGCGTCGCCCGATAATGGAGAGTCGGATGTCGTTTTTTAAGAGAGTCGGGCGTTCCTGGATGAGGTAGGTTTTGAGCAGGCTCATCAGAAAGCTTAGCTCTTCCTGCGGTCGTTTCCAGTTTTCGTTGGAGAAACAGTAAAGGGTCAAGTAGGACACACCCAGTTCTCGACAGGCTTCGGAGATGCGTCGCACCGTGGTTGCCCCACGGCGATGTCCTTCTACACGTGGCATACCGCGCGCTTGCGCCCACCGTCCATTGCCGTCCATGATGACGGCGATGTGTTTGGGCATGCGAAGTTCCTCAACGGTCGCAGCAATGCTCGTCGCCGGGGGCTTTGGATTGCCGCGGAACCACGCCATAAAAGACCTCAAATCAGAAAGATCGTTTGTTCGCGATCGGGTCCGACGGACAACACACCGACGGGAACCGAGATCAGTTCGGAAATGCGATCGATGTAACGACGGGCGTTGGCCGGGAATGCGTCGAGCGAACGCACATTCGAGACATCGACATTCCATCCCGGGAGTGTTTCGTAGACGGGTTTGCATTCACGCAAGTCCTCAGCGCGGCAAGGGAATCGAGTGATCCGCTCCCCGTTGAGTTCATAGGCAACGCATACTTGAATGGTTTCGAAATGACTTAGAACATCCATCATCATCAGAGACAAGTAATGGACGCCGCTAAGCCTTGCCGTGTAGCGGACAGCGACGGCATCAAACCAACCGCAGCGTCGCGGTCGGCCGGTGGTGGTGCCGTATTCACGGCCGATTTCGCGGATTTTCTGTCCGGTTTCATCAAGCAGTTCGGTAGGAAACGGACCGCCTCCCACGCGAGTAGAATACGCTTTTGCGACCCCGATCACGTTCGAAATCCACTTGGCCGGCACGCCCGAGCCGGACGACACACCCACGCCCGATGCATTGCTGCTTGTCACAAATGGGTACGTTCCGTGATCGATATCCAGCAAGGAGCCTTGAGCCCCCTCCATCAAAAGTTTCTTGCCCGCATCCAATTCGTCCAGCAAGAAATGGGTGGTGTCGGCTGCGAGCGGTCCCAAGATTTCAGCCCATCGGCAGCATTGTTCGTAGATCTTGGCTGCATCGAGCGTCTCCAAGTCTTCGGGGATTGCAAGGTGCGATAGCACATGTCGTTTTGCATCCACGGTATCGGAGATTTTGTTTTTGAGTTGAGGGCTAAACAAGTCCGTGATGCGCATCGCATGCGTTCTGCCAACTTTGTCGCGGTAGCATGGGCCGATCCCGCGATTGGTGGTGCCGATGCTTTCACCGGCTACGACTTCGCGATTGGTGGCTTTGTCCTCGACAAAATGCCATGGCATGACGACGTGGGCTCGTTCGCTGATCATGAGATTTTTGCGAGGTTCGATCCCACGGGCTTCCAAACCCTCGAGTTCCCGAATCAGCATGTTGGGCTCGATCACGACCCCGGGGGCAATGACGTTGGTGATCTGGCTCGAAAGAATTCCCGACGGGATATGGTGCAGTTTGTATACTTCGTTGCCGCAAACAACTGTATGGCCTGCGTTCGCACCCCCTTGGTATCGCACAACGATGTCGTTTCGAGGTGCCAGCAAATCAACTAGTTTTCCCTTTGCTTCGTCCCCCCACTGAAGTCCGATTACACAAGTCGCAGCCACAAAAATCTCTTTCAAAACCGATATTGTCCGGCCAAAGCGAATCGCTACTATGCGACGCCAGCACTCCGGAAATGCAAACCCTAGAGTCTAGAAGGGGATTGCGTATTTGGTCAAGTCAAGCTGGCGAGTTGCTGGCCTGTTATTTTGCTTTGCCAGGCAGCTATTTTGCATTGCCAGGCCGTTATTTTTGCTTTACAAGGCAGTGAAAGCCATAACAGACCTCGTCGTCGACCATTTCCTCTCGGGCTTCTTCGAGCAACTGATTTACCTGGGACATCTTTTGAGAATTGAGCGAGGCAGAAACGATATGCTGTT
>JANODW010000646.1:0-1813 GCA_031412875.1 Pirellula sp.
AATTCCGCGCCATCCTCACGGACGGCCGTCGGCGTATTGGCTCCGTTGGGCGTCGAATCCACAAAATGGATAGGAATCGGCGTCGGATTGCCATCCGCAACGTTGGCGATCCCCAATCCCCAAAGCAATCTGTCCTGAAAACAGCCATGCGCGATGCGAAGCACCAAGCCCACCATGGCTTCATCTCCCAGTTTGACTTGCAACGCGTTGTACTGATCGTCGCGAATGGCTCCGCCCAGTTCCGACAACTGACGTGCAAAGACAAAGACTTCGTACTCCAAGGCCGGCAAATCCTTTGGATTCTTTTCAAGGATGTCCACGATCGATGGAGCGTCGAATCGCAATAGATCCGCCTTGGCAATCGCCATCCCGTAAGCCGATTGGTGGAACAATCCTACCGAGTAGCGTGCGATCCCAGCGAGCCTCTGTCCCGACCCGGGTGAGGCAGGCAACGGCGGGGCTGTTGGGGCAAGCGACAAGGGTTCGTCTCGAACCAGCGTCTCCAACTCCAACATCGCTGCTGTGGTGTGTGGCAAAGTCCGAGCAAGCTTGCGAGCCCAGGTCGGCAATGGCGAACCGCTACCACCATCCGCTACGGGCAATGCGGCCCACGCGTCTCGCTGGTTTTCCGTCTTCGGCCACCCCTGATCCGATTGGCCGTAGATGGGATCGGCCAAACAATATGCAATCAGGAAACAGGTTAGGAATCGAATGCACCACCGCTTCAATCGCGTATCAGCCATTGGGATCTCTCACGGGAACTTGTTGCAACAAAAAACAAAGCGCAGCCGGTTGCTGTCGATGCGATCTATCTTACCCAATCTTACCCAATGGAAATCTCAGCGCGTGGCCCCTTTTCTGCACGAAATTAGAAAGACTCAAGAAGCTTTGGTATCGTTGTCATCCGAAGGCTCACTCTCGCAAACTCAGCAGAGCAGTCTCGAAGAATTCCTTGCTCAACTCCCCGAACTGTGGAAGCACGGTGATGCTCGCCCTACACACCAGCCGAAGCCAGTACGCACGCGAGAGTATCGAACGCGCCCGGATCCTTTTGACGGCGATTGGACGACCATTCTTGAATGGCTCGAGAAGCAACCAGACGCGACGGCTTCGTCCTTGCTTGATCGCCTTATAGCGAAGTCGCCTGAAAAATATGACGAAAAACAATTGCGAACACTGCAGCGTCGAATTGGTCAGTGGAGATACATCATGGCAAAGCGATTGGTGTTGGGAACCACTTCAAACCAAGTGTCTTGCCCACCAAAAAACGACGAGCCGCTGTTATTGGCCTGACTCGCTACGCTCTTCAGGCCAATAACAGCATTCTTTCCGAGGTTCCCATTTGGGTAGCCGCGATGGGCATCCGTGGAGTACCATGGCCTACCACACTGATTACATCGCACGCGATTGGCACCTCACGTACTCGTCGAGATCGGGTGTCCAAGATGACGATGAAGGGAATCTAGCCAATGGCCCAAGCGGCTATCTTTGGGATGCTTGCGCACGAGCTGGGATCTCGTATCGGAACTATGGCGAATACGGTAAACGCGTTAGCGAACCTGACGGGAGCTCTAGAATTGAGGGTCGCGTGCCAGGATTGGTCGGTCACATGTGTCCCAATTACGGAATCCCCAAAAACCCAGACACAAAGCATCGCGATACAGATAATGCGATGCAGTTCATCGAAGAATACAATGCGTTTGCTCAGTCAAACACAATGCCACGGTTTATGATGATGAGCTTGGGAGAAGACCATACCACCGGTACACGACCAGGTGGATTCACTCCTCAAGCTTGTGTGGCCTGCAACGAC
>JANODW010000647.1:0-3390 GCA_031412875.1 Pirellula sp.
GTTTAGTAGGGCCAAGCGGGAAAGGATTGTTGAAACTCTTTCGACACTCCGCCAAGCCAAACGAAATGGTCGTCTATCTTCTTTGCATAAACGACTCGGCAACCATATAGGCCAAAGAAGGTTCCGAATATCAGGAGGAATGGAAACGCAATCAGAAGAACAGTTCCCATCGGATTTTGAGAGCGTCCGTCTAAGATCGATATGGCGACCACGAAGCAGCCAATCGCTAATAAGACACTCGTCCAAGCGATCAACATATTGCGAATACGACGGCGTTTGAAAGGTGCTGAAAGTGGGATTTGCAGTACGGCCGATTTTCGAATGATTAGCGCGACGACCGCATAGACAATCAGATTGAATAAGATCAAGAGATAGAATCCGGGGTGGTGCCAGTACAACGAACGCTTTAGCCGCTCCTGCGTCGCCTCATTGGACTTGATGCATCGATCAGGTAGAACCGCCTGCTTGTGCATGATCAGAAAGCCCTTGGCTTGGTAGATCTCGTTCCGCACGTCCGTATTGGGCTGCAAGCCATAGGGACTGTTGGACGTTACCGCATAGGGGTTTGGGTCACCGGACGGAAGAGGGGGCGGTAACGAAGACATTTCAGATTCCTATTAAAGCAGTTCAATCATCACGTCGAAATCACTTGAGACCGAGCAATTCATTCACATGAGCAATCAACAGGTCCCGTTCCGATTGCTCTAGCCAAACATAGGAGCCAACCATGTCGCCGTTTGCGTTGACCAAACAAAACCGATCGGGATGCCCGCGTTTTTCGACCCCATCGAGAAAGAATTTTTCGGTTCCAACCCGAACGATATAGTCCAAAGGACCCGTTAGAAAAAACCATTTTCCTTGGATCGCTTGAAAACGATCCGCATACTCCGTGAGCACTTCCGGAGTATCGATATCGGGATCGACGGAGATGCTGACAAATTTGATAGGCTTCCCTTTAAACTTGTTCTGCAGCAATTGCATTTGATTGCTTTGACGGGTGCAAGAGCCGGGACAGGTCGAAAAGAAAAAGCAAGCGATATAGGGTTCGCCGCGAAGATCCTCGGACTTAAACGTTTTGCCGCTCCGTTCGGTGAGTTCGAATTCTTTGAGCCACGCGTCTTCTTTTTTTGCGTTGGCGACCATCTGGGTCAGCCATTTACGTTTGCCTGGATCGGGGGCCGCCGCAGGCACCACGAACTCATTTGCATCCTCGCCCCCCCGGTCGCTGGCAGCAGGATTGGAATCCATCCGGTTTGCAATCGGATGCGACTGACCACGGAACAGCAGCGCCGCGATGGTACCTGCAAGGATACCGGCTATGATTCCTAAAACTCGCAACGTTCCGCGATTCATTGCAATTCGCCCCTTTGGTTCCTGCGTACGACCAATGATGCACCCACAAAAGCCAGGATGGAAAAAACAATAGTGATCGCGACACTGGATCCCAACGAAGGGATCCAAAAGCGTTCGTCGGCGGTGACATTGGACATCATGTGCCGCATCCCCGATACGGTATAGGTCATCGGGTTACAACGCATGATCCAATGCATTGCAATTTGCCCCGTCGGCTCCCCGCCCGTCAACGCCGGAATCGGAAAGAAGGAACCGCTGAGCAACCACATTGGCATGAGCACCATATTCATCAACGCATGAAAACCTTGCGTGCTATCCATCGGCCAAGCGAAGCAGACCCCGAGACTCGTCATTGCAACGGCAGCGAGAAACATAAATGCAATCAGCCCCAGAGTCTGAGGGCCGACGTTGATCATCCCGACCGCCATGGCGATGGCGACGAAGACCAACGCCTGAACCCAGGCGATGGCCGAGCCCCCCAGGGCTTTCCCCATCGCGATGGTCCAACGGGGAGTCGGGGCCACCAAGACGCTTTGCAAAAAACCCTCCCGTCTATCTTCGATGATGGATATGGTCGCGAAAATGGCGGTAAAAAGCAGAATCATGGCCGTCGTGCCAGGCAAGAAATAAGTCATGAAATCGCCCGCTTGGCCACCCCCGCGAAAGGCGCTATGCATGCCTGTCCCAAATAAAATCCAAAACAAAATGGGCTGGCCCAATGCGGCGATGATCCGAAACGGTTGCCGAAAAAAGCGAATCCATTCTCGATGCGCTAACATCCAAATCACGTGGGAAGCAATGTTCGCCGAAGCTACAGCAGGTGGAGAATTCATGCGCCCAGTATACCGCACCTCGCCATCGATTCCAGTCGCGCTCAACGATAACCGTCCCGCTGGCGTCGAGTTCTGTCGGGGTTGCATCCCAACCCCGGACTTCGTCGACGGAGAGATGGGCCGAGGGCTAGACCGTCCCGTCGAGCAAATCCCCTTCGGTGATCATGGTAAAGCCTTTGTGGGCCAATGTTTCTAACGCATGCTCGGTGTTGTCGACCATGATCGCAACGGCAGGTTCGCCGTTTGGGCGAAACAACAACGGGTAAGCTTGAATGATGTTGATTTCGGCCTGCAGCAGGGCGGTACAAATTTGCAACAGAGGTTGCGAGTTTTTAGGTAACTCCACTCCAATCAAATCGCTTTCTATGATTGCGAGGCCCGCTCTCTCCAAGATCTCTCGGCCCCGTTCGGCATGGCTCAATAGGAATCGAACGAAGGCGCATTCGGCGGAGTCGTTGATGGACAAAGCGACAATTCGAATCCCAGTCCCCTCAAATCGACGGACCACTTCTAGCAATTGCCCAACGCGGTTTTCAAGAAAAACGGTAAACTGTCGAATGGTCGGGTAGTTGCGCCCGTGCATGGTCTCAAACGACGTGGAGGATCCCTCTCCCGTACTCATGTTTTGATCTTTCTAAATAAGAGAATCCAGTTGCGCTTTGGCGCCGAAGCCTAGTGTACCAGAAAGGACAGGGGCTGCAAAAAGCGTCTGGCCGCCCGCTTGGTCGGTTCGAATTGCTTGCCCCCGCCGCCTCCAACGAGATTCCCTGGCCCGCGTCGCCCCGTCGGGTGTTGGCGATTCGGCATGAATCTATTTGAACGTGCGATTGAAGACATCCGGAGCAAACGGATCTTTTTTGCTCGAGGAAGCGTCGGCGCCCCCTATTTGCTTTTCAAACTTTTCGATCGCTTTTTCCAGCTCGGATATTTCCGTCATGGTGAGGAACTCAGTGCCAGGCGCGGATTTCGCCGGCTTGGAAAGCTTTGCATTGCGGTCCTGTTCGACGACCGGCAATTGCCTTGATTTGCGATGCCCAGAGTTTGCATTGGATACACTGGTGTCACCGGTTGCAGGCGACGCCGGAGTGGTGGCAACGGCCGACGTAACTCCCGCTCCTGCGGCCGGCGGGACCGACGACGCCGGGGACACAACGGGCACTGTAGTCGCAGGGAATTGGATCGGCATCGACGTTTCCGGTTTTTT
>JANODW010000648.1:0-5166 GCA_031412875.1 Pirellula sp.
ATAAGTGCGCCATCAAGTGCGCCATCAAGTGCGCCATCAAGTGCGATTGCCGTGTTGCCGGCCATCCCTCCCTCTTCCTTGAGCTCCAAGCCTGTCGATTCGGAACAAAAAGATGAACCGGAGTCCATGCCGCCCATCGAGCTCGTGCGCGAAACGGCTGCTCAACTGGGCGGGCTGGCAGGTGAATGCGCTTTGATGGCAGTGCAAGTCCAATGCGTATCCGAGCAGCAATGGAAAGTCGGTTTGTCCCGGGACGGGGGGATCGCGTTCAACTATTTTCAGTCGGCGGAAAACGGACGCAAACTATCGCAAGCCCTTTCGAACCGAGTCGGACGAGACGTTCGTGTAGAGTTTTATTTGACCCAGCAGCCTACGCCCGTCCATGAACCAACGACTGCTGAGATCGCGGCCCCGACGCAGGCTCCCCGCGCGAACTCGCAATTTGTCCCTCAGCCCCAACTCATTCGCAATGCGATGCTCCATCCTTTGATCAAGCAATTCATGGAGGTCTTTGATGGGCAAGTTGTGCGAGTGGATCCCGCGCAATCGCCGCTCCCCAAGTCCAACCTAGAATTCCATCAACAACCCGTGATGGGCTTGCAGGACGGATTGCTTCGCGAGCCAAACCGCGATCCCGTTCATGAACCGCTTAGCCCCTCTTTCGGACGGGAAACCGTCGTCACCGATTCATTGAACTAACCTACCCAGATAATCCACGCTCACCCTTTTTAATATTGAGTCTATTGCCATGTTTAAGAACCTAACGAATCTAGCCAGCGCCATGAAAAACATGGGGCAAATCGGATCGCAGCTCAAAGCCATGAATGCGAGGCTAGAAGCCGCTCGGGTCTACGGCAGCGCTGTCTCCGGCCCCTTGAGTGTCAATGTGGAACTGAATGGACTCGGGGTCGTTCAGACGATCAGTATCTCGGACGGATTGAGCTCCGCCGATCAAAAAATCACGCTTCAGCAGTTGACCAAGGACGCGATGAATCAAGCGGTCAAATCGGCTAAAGAGATGCATATCAACGAAGTGAAAGAACTGACCGGAGGCGCCGAGTTCTTTCCTGGTATGAATGACATGATGCAAAACATGATCAAATGACCGACCAAGCTTGACGGAATGCTGCTCCCGATCTCTCGCGGAAACTAAGTGGTCGCCGGAGCAGATGTAGGAACAGGAGCAGAATGCGGCTTCGCTTTGGGAGCAAAGACCAAAACGGTTACGGCACCGGCGATCCCAAGTATCAACGAACCCATAAAGTAACTCGATACCTTGTCCAGCGTTCCGACAACAATCAATGAGGTGAGCGTATTGATGACCGGGGCGAATCCAAAGACGAGGGGCATCACGAAGATGGGTTTGCCACCGTAGTTGAATGCCATGATGATGCCCAACGCACCCATCGCTCCGGCCGCACCCGCCAAAATCGACCACATCATCCCGCCGCTAATCTCTTTCCACGCAAGGGTGACATTGTCGGGGGTGGCCATCAAGATCATGCCGGGAACCGCCACAGCGATGATGAAGTAAGCGATTCCAACGCAACAGAAGGGACGCAAACGCGAGCCGCCCATTTTCATCTGCCCGAGGTGCAAAAATGGACCGTACGCGCCCCAGCAAACAACCGCTAAACAAATCGATGCACCGATGGCAAGCGGGTTTGCAGAGGTTTCCACGTGAGCCGGTTTCGCTTCGCTGCTCACGGCAATTTCTGACTTGGCCGGCACAGCCTTGGCCGGCTTGTTTACCAATACCCCGACCGCTCCCAACGCTACCAAAATGAGCCCTACGACAAACGTCGGCTTGATTTGTGAAAAGGATTTGTTTAGCCAAGAGGTCACCAAAGTGTTGACGACCGGCGCCGAACCAAAAACAATCGGCATTACATAAATGGGCAAACCCTTGAAGGCGACTGCCAGGATCACTCCGAGCGCACCCAGCGCCCCTACCGTTCCAGCGAACAGCGACAAAAGGGTCCCTCCCATCGACCAGTAGCCCTTCTCCGGCTTGCTGCTCAGCAGCGCTAAAGGGACCAGTACCGCGATCAGGAAGTACGCCACACCCACGCCGATAAAGGCTCGGAGCGAACTATGCCCCAATTGCTCGGTCCCCTGGTGCAGCAAAATCCCATACACCCCCCAAAACAATGCGGTCATAGCGGTGAACAACAAAACAAATGGCATTTTCGTCATTAGAATTCAGATTCTTGCTTTAGCGTGGTATTGCGGTAACGCGGACTGGGTGGGGACTGGAAAGGTTGTAAATCGGTCGAGGCGGGGAGGGCCAAGGTAATCGGAGCGGGAACGCTTTGGCAAGCGTCAGCCATATTGAATGCGATCAGGAAACAGTCAGCATCCGCTCCAAGGCGATGAGGGACCATTTCGCAATGTCTTCGCGAACATGGATCTGATTGACAATCGTACCCTGCACAATATTCTCCAAGCTCCAACAGAGATGTGCAAGGTCGATGCGGTACATGGTGGCGCACATGCATACCAGCGGGGACAAAAAATGAATCTCTTGTTCGGGGTGCTCCTTTTTCAATCGGTTGACCAAATGCAATTCGGTACCGATGGCCCATTTCGTGCCCGGCGGTGCCTTCCTGACCGTATCAATAATCTTACTCGTCGAACCCGAAATATCCGCTAAGTCGTTAACTTCTTGAGGGCACTCCGGATGGACGAGGATCTTGATGCCGGGATGGTTTTTGCGAAACGCTGCAACGTGCTCTGCTTGAAACATTTGATGGACGGAGCAATGCCCCTTCCAAAGAATCACCCGCGAGTTTTGGATCGCGGCTTCGGCATTGCCGCCAAGCTCTTCTTCGTGCGGGTTCCAAACCGGCATCTCGCTATTGGGTATCCCCATTTTGAGTGCGGTGTTGCGTCCCAAGTGTTGGTCGGGGAAAAAGAACACCCGCTTGCGCTGAGCGAACGACCAATCCAAAACCGCTTTGGCGTTGCTGCTGGTGCAAACAATCCCGCCATGCCGGCCACAAAACCCTTTCAGACTCGCAGCGCTATTGATATACGTAACCGGCGTGATTTCGTTGGTATCGATCACGTCCCCCAATTGCTTCCATGCTGCTTCCACTTGGCGAATTCCAGCCATGTCCGCCATCGAACAACCCGCCGACATGTCCGGCAACACCACGGCAACGCGACGCCCTTCGCGCGAACGGAGCTTTTCCTCGCGATTGGCCAGGATGTCTGCGGTTTCCGCCATGAAGTGGACGCCACAAAAAACAATCGTGCGGCAATCGACGCTGTCCGCCGCCAATTTGCTCAATTGGTACGAATCGCCATTCAGATCGGCGTGTTCGATCACCTCGTCTTGCTGATAATGGTGGCCGAGAATCAATAAGCTTTTTCCCAATTCCGCTTTCGCTTGTTGGATTCTCTCGCGGAGCTGTTCGTTCCCTAGCTCGCGATACGGAGGAAAAGGAAGCGGTTCGAGTGCAACGCTCATATTGGATTCAAAGGATCGAGTAATAATGGGTGGAAAGGAGCCAACGCACTTCAACAATCGCAGCGTACCTGGGGGCAGGAAGCTCAAACAACCAATTATAGGAATCTTTCAAGAAATTCGATGGGTCGCGATCAAGATCCGCACGGAATGACGTCGATAGTTTCCAATCGGCTAGTGTTTTCCGGTTTTTCACAAGGTTTCGATGGTATGAGTACGATCAGGACGCATTCGACGGACGATCCAGCCAAAGTCGATTTCTGGAAGAGCCTTTTAAAAATCGACACCGACGTCGCCGTCACCCTCGCCGAGCAGAAAATCCCTGTCGATCGCATCCTGCAGTTCGTACCAGGAGTCATGATTCAATTTGACAAGTCTTGCGACCGACCCCTGAATCTCGAAATCGATGGCAATGTCATTGCCGAAGGAGAAGTTGTCAAGATTGGCGACAAGTTCGGCCTGAGAATCACTGAGATCTGCAACCGAGAAGAACGCTGGATCCCTCTGGTGCAATCAAGTGCTAGCGGACAAAAGAAACCCGACGCCTAAGCAGCGTCTGGCACTCGCTCGCGCACCCGTCGGGTTGGGATTTTTGTCATCGCACGGAGAGGTGTCTGGAATAGCTAGCCCATAAAATTTCCGTCGCTCGCGAACTCTAGTTTGCCTAAACTGCCAAGCTTCGCGCATTGCCATTGCTCGACATCGCAAAACGTTGCTATGAAACGACTGGAAAGTTGTGGTGAAGCTCGTGAAATGATTTCGTTGCGGTGAGTTGTTGAGTTTGATGCTTGTTCTGTCAAAGCAAATCAAAAAGGGTCAGCGCGCAGGGGGGTGTCGGCACTGTTCGGCACGTCCATCGGCACGTCCATGTCGCTTTGGATCATGCTTGGCAATTTGCATTCTGTTCATGAGCTTGGGGTGTGCGAGTCAAAAGTATGTGCAGATGAGGCAAAGCCCATTCAATCCCCTAACCGAATCGCTCAATCTCCTGTCTCGGTCGGGTCCGCAGGTCACTGCTCGCACCACGACCTTGCTCCGTCACTACGCGCTGTTGGATGCCTACAAGCGAAGCCCCGAAGATTGCTTGGTCCAGTTGCAAGAGCTTGCGATGGACGAAAAAGGTGCTGAAAAAATCTATGCGATCTCCGAGTTGGCTTACACGATTGGCAAGCAGGCCGAGCGGGCGAGCTTGGAGGGGCAAGCGTTGGACATGTATACCGTGGCTGTCAGCAACGCCTACTTGTACCTGTTTTGTCCGGAGTTAGATGTCTCGCGGAATCCCTACGACCCGCAGTTTCGCGGGGCTTGCGATCTTTATAACGCAGCCCTCGAGTCCACGCTCCGGATGGTGAGCAGCCAAGGCAACCTCAAGCCGGGCAACAGCTATCGGATCACCACCTCGAAAAAAGACTACGACGTACAAGTGGTATCGCGGGGCAAGTGGCACGACTCCGATTTTGAAGGGCTCAAGTTTTGTTCTGATTTTCAAGTCAAGGGACTTCAATCGGCCAATGTCAGTTATGGAGTCGGAGTGCCGATGATCGCCGTCCGGAAGTCGCATGAGGACGAAGGGCCGATTGAAAAGTTTTATCCGGAGGGACTTTCTTTTCCTGTAACCGCATTGCTTCGAGTGACATCGCCAAACGTCGTCGCTTCTCGCGATTCGCAACATCGCCACCCCTGCATTCTGGAACTTC